>VYCZ01000408.1:0-4258 GCA_009843675.1 Gammaproteobacteria bacterium
GGCGCCTGGGCAGTATTTTGACCAACGCCCAGTATGTATGATACCGGACGGAGTACACTGATGATCCAGAGGCAGACAGTATTGGGCGCCGCGGACAACAGCGGCGCGCGCCGTCTCATGTGCGTAAAGGTCCTGGGCGGTTCGAAAAGACGCTATGCCGGAGTCGGTGACGTGATAAAGGTCAGCGTCAAGGAGGCGATTCCGAGAAGCAAGGTGAAAAAGGGGGAACTGTACAATGCGGTAGTCGTGCGCACCAGGAAAGGGGTGAGAAGGCCGGACGGTTCGCTGATCCGGTTCGACAGCAACGCCGCGGTACTGCTCAATAACCAGCTTCAGCCCATCGGCACCCGGATTTTCGGCCCGGTCACCCGTGAACTGAGAACCGAGAATTTCATGAAAATCGTATCCCTCGCCCCCGAGGTCCTGTAATTCCGGAACCGATCATGAACAGGATAAGAAAAGGTGATGAAGTCATCGTTATTACCGGCAAGGACAAGGGTAAACGCGGCCTGGTACTGAATGTCGATATGGAAAATTCCAAGGTCATCGTTGAAAACGTCAATATGGCCAAACGCCATACCAAGGGCAATCCAATGCGCGGAAACCCCGGCGGCATTATCGAAAAGGAGATGCCGTTTTCTATCTCCAATATTGCGCTGTGGAACCCCGTGGCAAACCGGCCGGACCGCGTGGGATTCCGGTTTCTCGAGGACGGCCGCAAGGTCCGTTATTTCAAGTCCAACAATGAAGTGTTGGACGTCTGAGCGGCGCTGTCAGTATGTCAAGACTTAAGGAATATTATCGGAATACGGTTGCCCCGCAACTGATGGAACAGTTCGGCTACGAATCGTCGATGCAGGTGCCGAAGATAACCAAGATCACCTTGAACATGGGACTGGGCAAGGCGATGACCGACAAGAAAATGATTGAACACGCGGTGGATGACATGGCGCGCATTGCCGGCCAGAAACCGATCGTTATCAAGGCAAAGAAATCCGTGGCGAACTTCAAGGTCAGGAAAGGTTTTCCGAACGGCTGCATGGTCACGTTGCGGCAGGAACGCATGTACGAATTCCTGGACCGGCTGATTTCAATCGCCATTCCCAGGATCAGGGATTTTCGCGGCCTGAACCCGCGTTCGTTTGACGGCCGCGGCAACTACAGTCTTGGTGTCAGGGAACAGATTATTTTCCCTGAAATCGATTATGACAAGATCGATACACTGCGCGGCCTGGACATAACGATTACAACCTCGGCAAAAACCGACGATGAGGCAAAGGCTTTGCTGCAGGCATTCAATTTTCCGCTCAGAGGATAGGCGGACACGAGCTGGAGGAAACCCATGGCAAAAACATCGATGGTGAACCGGGAACGCAAGAGGGAGCGGCTGGTCGAAAAATATGCTGAAAAACGCGCTGCATTGAAGCGCATTATCAAGGATATGTCGTTGACCGCGGAGGAGCGCAAGGAGGCAAGAATTAAATTGAATAAGATGCCGAGGGATTCAAGCCCTTCCCGGTTAAGGAACCGGTGCAGCCTGACCGGGCGGCCGAACGGGTATTACCGGAAATTCGGACTGGGCAGGAACATGCTGCGCGAGGCTGCCATGCGCGGCGACATACCCGGCCTGGTCAAGGCGAGCTGGTGAGTTGCCGGAATTACGAGCGAATATGACATGAGTTTACAGGATCAAGTAGCGGACATGCTGACCCGGATACGCAACGGCCAGGAGAGGCTGAAGCGGGAAGTCAGCATGCCCTCGTCAAAGATGAAACTTGCCGTTGCCAATATTCTTCAGGAAGAGGGCTATATTGCCGGCTTCAGCGTGGGCGAGGACAAGGTCAAGCCTGTATTGACCGTTCAACTGAAATATTTTGAGGGCAAGCCCGTGATCGAGATGTTGCGGCGCGAGAGCTCGCCCGGGCTGCGCCGTTACAGTCCCCGTGACAAGTTGCCCCGGGTGTACGGGGGACTGGGCACGGCCATCATCTCAACTTCCAGGGGCGTCATGACGGACAAGAGCGCCAGGCAGCTTGGAATTGGCGGCGAGATTATCTGCGTCGTAGCGTAGGAAAAACCATGTCGAGAATTGCCAATAATCCAGTAACCGTCCCGGAAAACGTGGAAGTCGACGTGAGCGGCGCGGTGGTGCGGGTCAAGGGCGGCAAAGGCGAACTGACGCATACGTTGCACGCCCTGGTGGATATGGGCCGGGAAGGCGACCTGCTGAGGTTTTCGGCAAAGGATGATTCCAAATCAGCGCGGTCCCTGGCCGGGACCACAAGAGCGATTATGCAGAATATGGTGACCGGCGTATCCGAGGGATTTGAGGTAAAGCTCGAGATAACCGGGGTAGGGTACCGGGCGCAGGCAAACCCGCGCAGTATCAGCCTGTCCCTGGGGTTTTCCCACCCCGTGGAACTGGATATCCCCGACGGCATCACGGTCGAAACCCCCAGCCAGACCCAGGTCGTGGTCAGGGGCGCGGACAAGCAGAAGGTAGGGCAGATGGCAGCCGTCATTCGCAGTTACCGGCCGCCGGAGCCGTACAAGGGGAAAGGCGTACGTTACGCTGACGAACAGATCCTGCGCAAGGAAGCAAAGAAGGCATGACCGGCATGAAAAAGAAGACGGCAAGATTGAGAAGGGCGGTTAAATCACGCATGCGCATCAAGGCGCAAGGCATGAACCGCCTGTGTATATTCCGCACGCCCCGGCATATTTATGCCCAGGTGATCGCTTCGAACAGCGCGGAAGTGCTGGCAAGCGCATCCACCCTGGACAAGGAGGTGCGCGGCAAGATCAAAAACAGCGGCAACAAGGAGGCGGCCGGGGTGGTGGGCCAGGTGGTTGCGGAACGCGCCCTGAAGGCAGGTATAACCACGGTTGCATTTGACCGTTCGGGATTCAAATTCCACGGCAGGATAAAGGCCCTGGCTGATGCCGCCAGGGAACAAGGTATAAAATTCTGATTCAAGAGGAGATAACACCAGCATGGCGGTAGCGGATTCCATCACGGGTAATGAAGATTTACTGGAGAAACTGGTTGCAGTCAACCGGGTAGCCAAGGTCGTCAAGGGAGGACGCATATTCGGTTTTACCGCGTTGACCGTGGTCGGTGACGGCAACGGCAAGGTCGGTTTCGGCCGCGGCAAGGCCCGGGAGGTGCCGGTCGCGATACAGAAAGCGATGGAAAAAGCGCGCCGGAATATGATTACCGTCCCGCTTAAAGGCGACACGTTGCATTACGCAATCACTGCCCGCCACGGCGCCGCCCGGGTGTACATGCAACCGGCCTCCGAAGGCACCGGGATCATTGCCGGGGGAGCCATGCGGGCAGTATTTGAGTGCGCAGGCATTCAGAACGTGCTGGCGAAATGTACCGGTTCGACCAACCCGATCAACGTTGTCCGGTCGACAATGAAAGGCCTGCAGTCGATAGCTGCGCCGGAGTACTTTGCGGCAAAACGCGGCAAGCCGTTAGAGGACATAACCGGGTAACCATGGCAGAAGCGAAGAAACAACTCAGGGTGACCCTGAAACGCAGCGTAAACCGCAGGACCGCAAAACACAAAGCCTGTGTTGCGGGGCTGGGATTGCGCCGCATAGGCCATTCGGTCACGGTTGCGGACACCGCGGAAAACCGCGGCATGATCAATAAGGTGGCCTATTTGTTGGCGGTGGATGAGATCTGATATGCGACTTAATTCGATCAAACCTGCGAGCGGCGCCAAACGCACGGCGAAACGGGTGGGCCGGGGCATCGGGTCCGGACACGGCAAGACCGCGGGCCGCGGCCACAAGGGCCAGAAATCGCGCTCGGGCGGATACCATAAGGTGGGGTTTGAAGGCGGGCAGATGCCCTTGCAGCGGCGTCTTCCCAAGGTTGGGTTCCGGTCGTACCTGGCCCGGGTCACCGATGAGATCCGCCTGGCTGAGCTGGAGAAGGCGGGCGCCGACGTCATCGACCTGAACGTGTTGCGGCAAGCCGGCCTGATCAGCAGAAAAATCAAGCGGGTAAAAATCATAGCCGGCGGGACGATCGGCAAGGCGGTTACCATCAAGGGACTGAGGGCGACAAAAGGGGCGCGGGCTGCCATCGAGGCAGCCGGCGGGAAATTCGAGGAGTAGGGCATGGTGGCAAGAAATCCTGCAATACCCGGCGGATTGTCCGGATTGACCCAGGTGACGGAGTTGCGCCGCCGGCTGCTGTTCGTCCTGTTTGCCCTGTTCATTTACCGCATATGCACCTTCATAC
>VYCZ01000408.1:4268-10450 GCA_009843675.1 Gammaproteobacteria bacterium
CCTTCATACCTGTACCGGGAATTAACCCGGATGCGCTGGCGCAACTGTTCGAGCAGCAACGGGGCACCATCCTGGATATGTTCAACATGTTTTCCGGCGGCGCGCTGGAACGCCTGTCGGTTGTCGCCCTCGGCATCATGCCCTACATATCCGCTTCGATCATCATGCAGATATTGTCATTCGTCGACCCGCGACTGAAGCAGTTGCGCCGGGAAGGTGAAGCGGGACGGCGCAGGATTACCCAGTACACGCGCTACGGAACGGTGCTGCTGGCTACTTTCCAGGCTATCGGCGTGTCGCTGGCGCTGGAAGGCCAGCAGGTCCTGGGGGGATCGGTCGTGATTGACCCGGGTATCACCTTCCGCGTGACCGCGGTGACCACGCTGGTGACCGGAACCATGTTCCTGATGTGGCTGGGAGAACAGATTACCGAGCGGGGCGTGGGCAACGGCATTTCGCTGATCATTTTTGCCGGTATCGTCGCCGGGCTCCCGTCTGCGGTGGGCGGCACCCTGGAACTGTCGCGCACCGGCGAGTTGCACCTGATAATGGTATTTACGCTGTTTGCCCTGGCTATTGCCGTCACGGGATTTGTGGTGTTTGTCGAACGGGGACAGCGCAGGATAACGGTGAACTATGCCCAGCGCCAGGTAGGGCGGAAAATGTATGCGGGCCAGTCCAGCCACCTGCCCCTGAAACTGAACATGGCCGGCGTCATCCCCCCGATCTTTGCCTCCAGCCTGATACTGTTCCCGGGTACACTGGCAAGCTGGGCGGGCCAGGCCCGGGAGATGCGCTGGCTGCAGGACCTGGCGACCCTGCTCCAACCCGGACAACCCATCTACGTCGCGTTTTACGCCGCGGGGATCATTTTCTTTTGCTTCTTTTATACTGCCGTCGTTTTCGATCCGAGGGAGACCGCGGAAAACCTGAAAAAATCGGGCGCATTCATTCCCGGTATGAGGCCGGGGGAACAAACGTCCCGCTACCTCGACAGCGTACTGACGAAGTTGACCATGGTCGGCGCCATCTACATTACATTCGTGTGCCTGTTGCCGGAATTCCTGATCCTGCAATACAACGTGCCGTTTTATTTCGGCGGGACGTCATTGCTGATTATCGTGGTTGTGGTAATGGACTTCATGGCGCAAATCCAGGCGCACCTGATGTCGCACCAGTATGAAGGCGCGTTGAAGAAGGCGAACCTGAAAAGCCACGGGCGACGTATATAACGGGAGAGTGAAGAAATGAAAGTCAGGGCTTCAGTAAAAAAGATCTGCCGTAACTGCCGCATTATTCGCAGGCGGGGAAGTGTCCGGGTGATCTGTTCGGACCCGCGCCACAAGCAGAGACAGGGGTGAACCGTATGGCGTCCCCATTCCAGGTAACGAACAAGAGAGAAAACAGATGGCCCGTATAGCAGGCGTAAATATTCCGGATCAAAAGCATATCAGCATATCCCTGACCCATATTTACGGGATAGGCAGTACTACCGCCCGGAAGATCTGTTCCGCAACGGGAATAGAACCTGATGTCAAGGTGTCGGCGCTCAGCGAAGATCAGCTTGACCTGTTGCGGGCGGAAGTCACCAATTACGAACTGGAAGGCGATTTGCGCAGGGATGTGTCCATGAATATCAAACGCCTGATGGACCTGGGCTCGTACCGGGGTATCCGCCACCGCCGCGGACTGCCCTTGCGCGGCCAGCGTACCCGCACCAACGCCAGAACGCGTAAAGGGCCGCGCCGCATCATCAAGAAATAACACGAAGAGAGAGTGAATGGCTAAACCGAGAGGTACCAGAAAGAAGGTCAAGAAAACGGTAGTGGATGGTATCGCGCATGTCCATGCGTCTTTTAACAATACCATCATCAATATTACCGACAGGCAGGGGAATACCCTTGCATGGGCAACCGCCGGCGGCAGCGGCTTCCGCGGTTCGCGCAAGAGCACCCCGTTTGCGGCGCAGATCGCGGCACAGAAAGTGGGTGAAGTGGCAAAGGAATTCGGCATGAAGAACCTGGACGTGAATATCAAGGGTCCGGGACCGGGACGGGAATCGGCGGTACGCGCATTGAATGCGTTGGGCTACAAGATCACCAATATCAACGACGTGACGCCTATTCCTCATAATGGTTGCCGTCCGCCGAAAAAAAGGCGCGTCTAGGGAGGATATATGGCTCGTTATCTCGGACCCAAATGCAAGCTGAGTCGGCGTGAAGGCGTTGACCTGTTCCTGAAAAGCCGCGCCCGGCCGATTGAATCCAAGTGCCAGATTGACAAGCCGCCCGGAGAGCACGGGATGAGGTCCAAGAGGCTGTCGGACTATGCCGTGCAACTCAGGGAAAAACAGAAACTGCGGCGTATTTACGGGGTGCTGGAAAAACAGTTCCGCCGCTATTACAAGGAAGCAGTAAGGCGCAGGGGTTCTACCGGTGAGAACCTGTTGCAGATCCTCGAATGCCGCCTGGACAACGTGGTGTTCAGGATGGGATTTGGCTGTACGCGCAACGAAGCCAGACAACTGGTAAGCCACAAATCGGTGCTGGTGAACGGACAGTCCGTAAACATTCCGGCTTACAAGGTCAATCCGGAGGACATGATTGAGATCAGGGAATAGAGCTAGAAGCAGCTGCGTATCCAGGATTCGCTTAACGTCGCAGAACAAATCGGGTTTCCCGAATGGGTCGACGTCGACCCCAAGAAGATGGCGGGAACATTTAAGTCCATGCCTGAGCGCGGTGAATTACCATCGGATATAAACGAACAGTTAGTAGTAGAACTTTATTCCAAGTAAGCAGCTACAGGAAGAATATCTATGCCCTCTACATTCAGTGAATTATTAAAGCCGCGCCGGGTTGATGTGGAAAACATCAATGCAACGCTGGCGAAAATAACCATAGAACCGTTAAACCGCGGTTTCGGACATACCCTGGGCAATGCCCTGCGGCGCGTTTTATTGTCGTCCATGTCCGGTTGCGCAGTGACCGAAGTGGAAATAGACGGCGTGCTGCATGAATACACGACCATAGACGGCGTGCACGAGGATGTTACGGATATCCTGCTCAACCTGAAGGAACTGGCGATCAGCCTGCATGCCAGGGATGACGTTACCCTGTCCTTGAACAAGACGGGGCCGGGTGAAGTCAAGGCAGGTGACATCAAGCTGGATCACGACGTGGAGATCGCGAACCCGGATCACCTGATCGCCCATCTCACCCGTGCCGGTGAATTGAACATGAGTATCATCGTTGAGCGCGGGCGCGGGTATCGCCCCGTCATAGTCGGCAGTCCGGATGATGATATCGGACAGAGCATAGGCCGGCTGAAACTCGATGCCTCGTTCAGTCCGGTTAAACGCGTTTCCTATGACGTGCAGAGCGCCCGCGTGGAACAACAGACCGACCTGGACAAGCTGATCCTGGAGGTGGAAACGAACGGCACCATAGACCCGGAAGAAGCCATCAAGGAAGCGGCGCTCATCCTGCGCAACCAGTTGTCTATTTTTGTTGACCTGGAAGCCGAGCAAACGGAGGAAACTCCGATAGTGAGTGACGAACCGGAAATCGACCCCATCCTGCTGCGTCCTGTCGACGACCTGGAACTCACGGTGCGTTCAGCAAACTGCCTGAAGGCGGAAAGCATCTATTACATCGGCGACCTTATCCAGCGCACGGAAATGGAATTATTGAAGACTCCGAACCTGGGCAAGAAATCCCTGACTGAAATCAAGGACGTGCTCGCCTCCCGCGGCCTCTCGCTGGGTATGAGACTGGAGAACTGGCCCCCTTCCGACCTGTACGAGGAAAGGGAAATGTCGGTGATATCGCACTGATAGCGGCGGGGATTCGACATGCGACATAAAGAAAGCGGACGGAAACTGAACCGGAACAGCAGTCACCGTACTGCCATGTTCCGTAATATGGCCGTTTCGCTGGTACGTCATGAAGTGATCAAGACCACCCTGGCCAAGGCAAAGGAGCTGCGGCGCGTAGCCGAACCGTTGATCACACTTGCAAAAACGGATTCCGTAGCCAGGCGCAGGACGGCATTCGCCCGCCTGCGCGACAGGCCTATGGTGACAAAACTGTTTAATGAACTGGGACCGCGCTACAAGAGCAGGCCGGGTGGTTACCTGCGCATACTGAAATGCGGTTTCAGGGTCGGCGACAAGGCGCCGATGGCCATCGTGGAACTGGTCGACCGGCCCGTAACGAGTTCGGAAGAAAATAATAACAACACGGAAAGTTGATATAAAAATTATAAAGTGGTAACAACTCAAAGCCGGACATCGTCCGGCTTTTTGTTTAATATAAAGGTAATGCAACACAACCTTTACGACAAACCGGAAGCCCTCAAGTCCCTCATAGACCCTGCACGCGTGCACCGGGATGTTTATGTCAGGGAAGAGATTTTCAAGCTGGAAATGGAGCGGATCTGGGGACAGGCCTGGATTTACGTCGGCCATGAAAGCCAGGTCAGGTCCGCCGGAGATTATCTCACCACGACCATCGGGCTGACTCCCGTCATCATGATCAGGGACATGAACGGCAGGGACATCAACGTGCTGGTGAACCGCTGCGGGCACCGGGGCGCACAGGTCTGCGAGGCCCGCAGCGGTCGCGCTGATGGAATATTCAAGTGCCCCTATCACGGCTGGACCTACCGGACCGACGGTACCCTCCGTTCGCAGCCGAGTCCCGCCGGCTACCGGGACGTGGGTTTCGACAGCGGCGCGGCCGAATTCGGCATGCCCCGGGTAGCGCGTACAGGGCAGTACCGCGGCTTCGTGTTCGCCTCACTGTCCGCGACGGGTCCGGACCTCCCCGATTTCCTCGGAGACATGCGCAACACCATAGACAACATGGTGGACCGGGCGCCGGAAGGCGCCGTGGAAGTATCCGGTAAGACCTGCCACCGGTATCGCCACCCGGTCAATTGGAAGTTCTTCACCGAGAACCTGCATGACGCCATGCACCCCATGGTGGCCCATGCCGGCACCAGTGACGCGGTAAGGCAATACAAGGAGCAGCTTCCGCCCGACCATGCGCCGCTGCCGGAAGCGGAAGTGATAGCCCCGTTCGGCGGTTCCTATGACTTCTTTGACGAGATGGGATTTGTCGGGTTGCCGCACGGGCACGGTTACATGGGTGGCGGGATAAGCATTTTCAGCCACTACCAGGTCTATCCCGATTACCTGGAGGCGATGGAACAGGCCTACGGCAGGGAGCGCACCGAGGAGATTCTCTCGTTCAACCGCCACAACGGCCTGATCTACCCGTCCTGCACGATACGCGACAATATACAGTCCGTACGCGTGGTCATACCCGTTTCGGTGAACGAGACCATCATCGAGTCCTGGACGTTCAGGCTGAAAGGGGCGCCGCCGAACATGCTGGAGCGCACCCTGCGCTATTCGCGCCTGATCAACTCCCCGGCATCGATGGTAGGCCCGGATGACCTGGAATGCTATCTCCGCATACAGGAGAGCGCCGAAGCCGGCGCCATTGAATGGATAGACATGCACCGCCACCACGGCAGGGAACAACGGGACGGGGACAAGGTAACGGCTACGGGCACCAGCGACATGACGCTGCGCAACCAGTATGCCGCATGGCTTGAATACATGACCTGAAATGGCGGGAGACAAATTACAGAACGGAATCAGGGACCTGATCCGCCTGGAGACCCGCTGCCTGAACGAAGCGGACCTGGAAACCTGGATCTCCCTGTTCACCGAAGACGGCTATTACTGGATGCCCCTGGAACGGGCGCAGACCGACCCCGAACAGCACGATTCCCTGGTCTACGACAACCGCGCCCTGATGGAAATGCGCCGGTACAACCTGCACAACCCGTTATCGCCGTCCATGCAGCATGAAGTACGTTCGGTGCGCATCCTGTCGGAACCGGACATCGACTTTCCGGCGGGACCTGCCGGCGACATTATCGTCAGTGCCGACGTTATTGCCGTCATCCACCACCGCAAACAGGACACCTATGCCGGCGCCGTCACCTGGCGCCTGGTACGGACGGATGCAGGCCTGAAAATAAAGTCCAAGCGCGTGGACCTGCTCAACGCAGACGCCCCGCTGGACAGCATCATGATGTACATTTAACTCGTTACAGCAATTTAAAATCTGCTGAAAGTTTCGACCAGTGGGATCTCAGGACTTCCTTGT
>VYCZ01000329.1:0-3378 GCA_009843675.1 Gammaproteobacteria bacterium
AGGCAGGGCAGCGCCAACGGCGTTGCCGGCGGATACCCGGGTGGTAACGGAAGGGCAATACGGTTTGCAGGAAGGGGAGGCGGTGAAGGTTATTCGCTGATGAATTTCCTCAGGCGGTTTTTATCCAATCACGTACTGGCGAACCTGGTATTCGGTCTGGTGATCGTCCTGGGGGCGCTCTCCTACCTGCAGATGCCCAGGGCCAAGGATCCGGAGATTAAATTCAACTGGGTGAACATCATCAGTATTTATCCCGGCGCCTCTGCGTCAGACATAGAAAGACGCATTACCGACCCCATCGAGGACGCGTTGCGCAGCACTGTCAGGGATATGAAGTATGTGCTCAGCACCAGCCGGGACAACATTTCCAATATCCTGGTCTGGTTCAAACAGGTCGATGACGCCACGTTCCGCCAGCGCCTGGTTGACCTGAGACGGGAAGTGCAGAACACCTATGTCGATGAGTTTCCCGAGGAGGCTGAAGAACCGGTTGTCCAGGAACTGAGCACTTCCAGTTCATTTCCAAGCGCCATAGTGGTGGTAACCAGCCCCGGCGATGATGAAAACCTGAGACGGCAGGCCAACAGCGTAAAAAAGGACCTGGAGCGGCTCAATGGCGTGGATGGCGTTGCTGCGACAGGGCTGGCCGACCCGGAATTGCATATCAGGTTTATTCCCGAACGCCTGGAAGGGCTGGGCATTACGCCTGTGGATATTTCAGAGACTATCCGCGCCTATTTTCGCGATACGACCGCGGGAGACCTGGAAACCTCCGACGGCACCTGGATCGTACGCTTGACGGGCACCAGCCCGGACCCGGCAATCATGCAGGACTTCCCTATCGTCACGGCATCGGGGGTTGTGCCGCTGGGAGAGATCGCCGAGTTGATCAGGACCAGGGAAGAGCGCTCGACGCTCGTCACCTTTCGCGGCAATCCTGCGGTGACCCTGAATATTGCCAAGCACGCCGACACGAACATACTGGAACTGATTGACAACCTGAACGATTACCTGGAACAGCGCAACCGCCTGAAAGCCGCGACCGGAGTGGAGTTGTTCCTGGCGGACGACCAGACCGTCAGTACCCGGCAGGCGCTGGCGCTGATGCAGACCAATGCGCTGGTCGGCCTGTTCCTGGTCATGCTGGTTACCTGGGTATTCCTGGGCACCCGCATCGCCTTTATGACCAGTATCGGTATCCTGTTCACCCTCGCCGGCACTTTTCTCATTCTCAATGCCAGTAATTTTACCCTGAATAATTCCGTGCTCCTCGGTGTAGTGGTGGTCCTGGGGATGATAGTCGATGACGCGGTAGTAGTGGTCGAAGCCGTGTCTTACCGCCTGCAACGGGGGCTGGACGGCATGGCTTCCGTCATCGGTTCCTTCAGGGAAGTGTTCGCGCCGGTTACCACCTCGGTGATGACGACTATCGCCGTGTTTCTTCCGCTGGCGCTGCTGCCTGGCGTCGTCGGGGATTTTATGCGCGTCGTGCCATTGGTGGTAACGATAGCCTTACTCATCAGTCTGGTTGAGGCATACTGGATATTGCCGTCTCACGTGCTGGGGATGAAAGTCGATTTTGCCAACGCCGGCAACATTCAGAGAAAAAGAAGGACCGCGAACCATCGGCTCCGGCTTTATTACACGCGGGTCCTGGTTACATCCCTGCGCTACCCTGTTGTTACCCTGTTATCGATTGTCCTGCTTATCGCGTTGGCGCTGGGCGCCCTGGCCAGCGGCCGGATTCAATACAACTTTCTCCAGTTTGACCCTGTGCGGATGTTCAACCTGAATATAGAACTTCCCCAGGGCGCATCAGTGGAAGATACCAGCCGCTACCTGGTGGAGACCGAAGCGGAGGTGTTAAAGGAATTTCTCCCCGGCGAGCTACGCGCTTCCGTCAGTTTTGCCGGCATACAGTTGACTGAGACGCAGCCGTTTTACGGCGATACCCTCGGTCAGATCATGTTCAGTCTGCATCCGCGCGCCCATGATGGCCGCGCCGTCTCCGATATTGCCCATGCCGTCCTGCGGCGCGTGGAAAACATGCCTGGGCCGATTGCCGTTTCACTCCTGGAAATGACGGGCGGCCTGCCCGCGAGCAAAGCCGTCAGCGTCAAGGTGCTGGGCAGTGAATACCCGGCCATGCTGCAGGCTGCCGATGAACTGCGCGGCTTTCTGGAACGGCAGCAGGTGTATAAAAACATCACCCTGGATTACCGGCCGGGAAATCCCGAACTGGCTTTGCGCCTTGACGGTGAAGCCGTACAACGGGCCGGGCTCAACCCTGCTACCGTGGCGCGCACGGTGCAAGCTTACGTGGATGGTGAAATCGTGGCCGTGTTTCAGGATGCGGGGGAGGAAATCAAGGTCAGGGTGGTGTCGAAAAAAGACAGTGACAGCAATATAGACAACCTGATGCGGCAGACCATCTCATTGCCTGACGGCCGGTCCATTGCGCTGGAAGAACTGGTCGTGGGTACGCCGGGGAGAGGCGCGCAAAACATTCTCCACTACAATTTCCGCCGGGCGGTTACCCTGGAAAGCGATATCGATACGGAGCAAATCAATACCTTGCAGGCAAACGACCTGATCAGGGACAAATGGCGCGAAATACAGGCCGGTTACCCGGATGTCGCTATCGATTTTTCCGGTGAACTGGATGATATCACCGAAAGCCTGGATGCCATCGGGCTGTTGCTGCTGCTTGGCCTGGGCGCTATTTATGTTATTTTGGGAACGCAATTCCGCAGCTATTTTCAGCCGTTCCTGGTGATTACGACGGTGCCGTTGGCGTTTACCGGCGTTACCCTGGGGCTGCTGGCGACCGGTAATCCCCTGAGCCTGTTTACCCTGTATGGAGTGGTGGCGTTGTCGGGCATTGCGGTGAATGCCGCCATCGTTCTGATTTCGGCAGCCAACGCCCGCCTGGACCAGGGCATGAGCCTGTTGCATGCGACGGTATATGCCGCCCGGAGACGGGTCGTACCCGTTTTTATCACCTCGTTGACCACGATTGCGGGGCTGTTTTCACTGGCTGCCGGTCTGGCCGGAAAATCACTTGTCTGGGGTCCCGTCGCTACCGCGATCGTATGGGGACTGGCGATTTCAACAATCCTGACATTACTGGTCATACCCCTGCTGTATCGTACTTTTATGGTATACAGCGCAAGGAGCGGGAAAAACTGATCCCGCTACACACCCATAAAGGAATTGTTATAATACCGGGTCGTAATACCTTTCCGGCCCGCTCTGAAATCGATGGAAGTCACCGTAAAAAGGACCAGTCCCGGTATCGGATCAGGCCATCGTCAAGAAGATGTTATGGTAAATAAATTTTTCGCCCGGGTATTCCTGACATTACTGTTTCTCATTTTC
>VYCZ01000329.1:3388-9366 GCA_009843675.1 Gammaproteobacteria bacterium
ATCAAGGACCTGGCGATCTATAACTGGAAATCCGCGCCGGCGACTGTCATCAGCCTGAATGACACCTCCGTCGCTGCGCAGCTCAAGGCGCGTGTTGATGATATCTCCGTGAAGGTCGGCGAGGTTATCGACGCCGGCAGTGTGCTGGTCAGGCTGGATTGCACGGATTACCGTATTGCCGAACAGCGGGTCGAAGCGGAAATTGCCGCGCTGGAGGCCCGTATCCGGCTGGCCGAACGGCGCCTGGAACGAACCAGGAAACTGGAACAGCAGCAGACTGCGTCCGAGGAACTGCTGGACCAGCGCGAAGCCGACCTGGCGGTCCTGCACGCGCAACGCCGTGGTGCCATGTCACAACTTGAGAATGCAAAAGTCAACGTCTCCCGTTGCACCATAAGGAGTCCGTACCGGGCCGTGGTTACCGCCCGGCTGGCCGCCGTAGGGGAATTCGCCGATATGGGCACGAAACTGGTGGAAATCATGGATATCGAACAACTGGAAATTTCAGCCCAGGTCCCGGCCCTTGACATCGAGACGGTCGAACAGGCGGAAGAAATCTATTTCGAGGATACGGCAAGCCGCTATGCGGTAATGCTACGCACGGTGACGCCGGCGGTCAATACACAGACCCGCAACCGCGAAGTGAGACTGCTGTTCAGCAACGGGCCGGCCCTGCCGGGCGCCGCGGGCAAGCTCATCTGGCGTGACAGCCAGCCCCACGTCTCCGCCAAGCTGCTGGTACGGCGCGGCAATGATTTCGGCATCTTTATCAGTAACACCGGCAAAGCCAGGTTCCACGTCATACCCGGCGCCCAGCAGGGCCGGACTACGCCGGTAGACCTGCCGCTGGATACGGTTGTAATCACAGAGGGTCATTACAGGTTGGAGGACGGGCAACCGGTCATCCTGTATAACCCGCGCTGACAGCCGGCCCGCGTCCGTAACCATGAATTTCATCCGGCGGTTCTTATCCAACCACGTACTGGCGAACCTGACTTTCGGCCTGGTTATCATGCTCGGGATACTTGCCTACCTGGAAATGCCCAGGGCCAAGGATCCGGAGCTCAACTTCAACTGGGTCAACATCTTCACCGTTTTTCCCGGCGCCGCCGCCGTCGACGTGGAAAAACGCGTGACCGAACCCATTGAAGATGCCTTGCGGCGCAGTGTCAGGGATATCAAGTTCGTCAACAGCACCAGCCGGGATAATGTTTCCATTATCCTGGTGCGCTTCAACCAGATAGACCAGGAAGTATTTGACAAGCGCATGATCGACCTGCGGCGTGAAGTGCAGAATACCTGGACCGATGAGTTACCAGAAGACGTGGAAGACCCGGTTGTCTACGAAGTGAGCACCTCCAATGCGTTCCCAAGCGCCATGGTAGTGGTGACCAGCGCGGGAGATGATGAAAATCTCAGGCGCCAGACCCGTTTCGTAAAAAAAGACCTGGAACGGATCAAGGGCGTGGACCGGGTGGCTGATGTCGGCATTACCGACCCGGAGTTGCAGGTGGCTTTTTTTCCCGACCGCCTCGAGGGGCTGGGCCTGACCCCTGCGGATATTTCCGAGACTATCCGCAGTTATTTCCGGGACATTTCCGCCGGCGACCTGGAGACTTCAGACGGCAAGTGGGTGGTGCGCCTGCAGGGCACCAGTCCCGATCCTTCAACCCTGAGGGATTTCCCCATCGTCACCGCTTCCGGGGTGGTGCCCCTGGGTACCATCGCGGAATTAACCCGCACCCGGGAAGAAGCGGCAGAGATTGTCACGTACGAAGGCAAACCCGCCATGCTCCTGACGGTCACCAAGAACCCGGACGCCAACGTACTGGAACTGGTGGATATCCTGAACGAATACCTCGACAACCGTAACCGTTTCAAGGACGCAACCGGCGTAGAGCTTATCCTGGCGGACGACCAGACCGTAAGTACCCGCGAAGCCCTTACTATAATGCAGACCAACGCCCTTATCGGCCTGTTCCTGGTCCTGCTGGTCACCTGGTTGTTCCTGGGGACACGGATCTCCTTTCTGACCACCATCGGTATTCCATTCACGCTTTCAGGTACTTTTCTGGTACTCAATGCCAGTGGTTTTACCCTGAACAATACCGTGCTGCTTGCCGTCGTGATTGTCCTGGGCATGATCGTCGACGACGCCGTGGTGGTAGTCGAGGCCGTTTACTATCGCCTGCAGCGGGGCGCGGAGGCCATGGCTGCCATTATCGATTCGTTCAGGGAAGTATTCGCTCCCGTTACCACCTCGGTGATGACCACTATTGCCGCCTTTCTGCCGCTGGTGCTGCTGCCGGGCATCCTGGGAGAATTCATGAAGGTCATCCCGCTGGTGGTGACCATTGCCCTGCTCGTCAGCCTGTTCGAGGCCTACTGGATTCTACCGGCCCACGTGCTGGCGTTTAAAGTCAACTTCAGGAAACGCGGCTCTATAAGCAGGAAGAGGGAAGCGATCAGTTACTGGCTGCGCCTGCGCTATACCCAGGCGCTGCTCAGGTCCCTGCGCCACCCGGTTATAACCCTGGTTTGCATATTGTTGACTCTTTCCCTGGCGGCGGGCACGGTAGCCAGCGGCCTGATCCGCTTCAATTTCTTTGAGTCCGATGCCGAACGCATATTTTACGTAAACCTTGAGATGCCCCAGGGTACCTCGCTGGAAGACACGAGTCGCGCCCTGGTAGCGGCGGAGGAGCAGGCTCTGGAGGAATTTCTTCCGGGCGAACTGCGCGCCTCCGTCAGTTTTGCCGGGCAGCAGTTTACCGAGACCGCGCCGTTATTCGGTGACACCGTGGGCCAGGTCATGTTCAGCCTGAACCCGCAAGCTGGTGACGGCCGCCATGTTTCGGAAATCGCCGATGCGGTCTTCCGGCGTGTCAGGGACATGCCGGGGCCCGTAGAAGTCTCCATCCTGGAAATAAAGGGAGGTCCGCCGGCGCGCAAGGCCGTCAGCGCCAAGATCCTGGGCAGTGATTATTCGACCATGTTGCAGGCAACCAATGACTTGCGTGATTTTCTTGAAGAGCAGCAGGTATACAGGAACATTACCCTGGATTATCGTCCCGGCAACCCGGAACTGGTGCTGCGCCTGGACGGAGAGGCGATACAGAGGACCGGGTTGAATCCCGCCATCATAGGGCGGGCGTTGCAGGCTTACGTGGACGGTGAACTGGTGACGGACTTCCAGGATGAAGGTGAAGAAGTCAAGGTGCGGGTTCTGGCAAAAAAGGATTGGCACATTAATACGGACAACCTGATGCGCCAGACCATCTCCCTGCCCGACGGCCGCTCCATCGCCCTGGGCGAACTGGTAATCAGTACGCCGGGAATCGGCCGGCAGAACATACGGCACTACAACTTCCGCCGGGCCATTACGCTGGAAGCCGATATCGACAAGGATCAAATCAATACCGTGCAGGCCAATAATCTCATCACCGAAAAATGGCGCACCCTGCAGGCCGGGTATCCCGAACTGTCCCTTGACCAGACCGGCGAACTCGACGATATCGATGAAAGCCTGGACGCGATCTGGCTGTTGCTGCTGCTTGGTCTGGGTATTATCTATATTATCCTGGGGACACAGTTCCGCAGTTACTTCCAGCCGTTCATGGTGCTTGCCACGGTGCCGCTGACATTCACCGGCGTTACCCTGGGTCTGCTGGTGACCGGGAATCCCCTGAGCCTGTTTACCTTGTACGGCGTGGTTGCGCTGACGGGGATTTCGGTCAACGCCGCCATCGTCCTGATCTCCGCGGCGAACCTGCGCCTTGAGAGCGGCATGAGCCTGCTGCACGCCACGGTCTATGCTGCCAGGAGGCGGGTTGTCCCTATTGTCATCACCTCGGCGACCACGGTGGCGGGGCTGCTCTCGCTGGCAACCGGCCTCGCCGGCGAATCGCTGATCTGGGGACCCGTGGCAACCGCGATTGTGTATGGACTGGTGTTTTCCACACTGCTGACGCTGTTCGTCATCCCGTTGTTGTACCGGACGTTTATGGCTTACAGTTCGAGGGGTGCGTAGTATAATAAACCCCGGACTCTGAGAATTACGAGGGTTTAATATGGCAGAGCACAGCGCGAATCCTGGCGGTACAGGCGCCGAAACCGTCGCCGGACAGGAGTTTGTCCAGCCGTCGGTCCTGAACGCGCTCCCGCACTTCCTGCTCCTGTTGATTTTTCCACTGGTGATTTGCGCGGCGTTTTACGGCGGCTGGTGGATCATTGGGCCGTTCCTGTTTATCTGGCTGGAGAATAACCTCGATCTCTATTCAGGTCTGGAAGAACGCAACATGGATCCGTGGGGCACCAAAGACAGCCAGTTGTACATATACAACCTGGCTGTCTGGATGTGGGCCGTACTGTGGCCGGTGGTTCTCGTGTTCGTACTCTGGCAGATTTTTTATGGCGGCCACCTGGCCGTGTGGGAGGCCGTGCTGGTGATATTTGCTCTCGGCATGGCGTCCCAGATGGTGTTCATAATCGGCCATGAGCTGGTACACAAGCGCCATGAATGGGAGCGCAGGTTCGGCGAGTTCCTGCTGGCTTCGGTTACCTACCCGCACTATGCCACGGAGCATGTCTATATCCATCACCCCCTGGTCGCTACGCCCGCAGATCTCGGTTCGGCGCGCAAGGGCCAGGGCTTCTGGGAATATTTCCCCCGGGACGTGGCGAACAGTATCGTCGTTGCCTGGCGTTTCGAGCGCGACAGGCTGGCGCGTCGCCACCTCCCGGTCTGGCATTACACCAATCCGTTCTGGCGTTATTCCCTGATGGTTGGGTTCTGGTATGCCCTCGGATACTGGCTCGGCGGTATCTGGGGAATCCTGGCAATCCTGCTGTTCAGCGCCAACTCGGTCCTGTCGATGAAAATCATCAACTATATCCAGCATTACGGGTTGCGGCGCATCCGCCTTGCCAACGGCCGCTTTGAGCGGCCCCAGCCGCAACATTCCTGGAGCAGTGGCTACAGGTTATTCAACTGGATCTATTACAACGCGCAGCGCCATGCCGACCACCATGCCGCCGCAAGCCGGCCTTATCCGCTGTTACAGCACTGGGGTGAGGATCAATCGCCGCAACTGCCGGGACCCTACGGCAAGATGGGCGGCCTGGCCATGGTCCCGCGCCGCTGGTTCAAGACAATGGACCCTCTGGTGGACAAGTGGAGGGAGCGCTATTATCCGGAGGTCAAGGACTGGAACGTTTACGACAGCCCCGCATTCGACGCGCGCCCGGACATGTTCGAGACCATTTCCGCGATCATGGGAGCATCGCCACGGCTTTCCGAATGGATAAACCGTACCCCGGCATTGCTCGACATCCTACAGGACAGGGAATTCACCGATCTTGATCTGCCGGACGGGTTCGGGCCGAGCCCCGAGTTTGAGTTGATCGCCCGGCGCGGGCTGACGCGCGTGTACTGGACCCTGGAATTCACTGCCGCCGAAATGACGGAGCAGGTTGCAGATATCCCGGTGCAGGACACGAAAGATGCAGTGGAAATCATGCGCAACTGGTCGAACGACAAGGCGCTGCAGGTTGCCATGCATACGCTGCGCGGCAACCTGTCGCCGGTTGAGGCGGGAACGGCGCTGTCCAATATTGCCGAGGCCTCGATCGCCGGTGTGCTCTCGGCTGCGGTGGAGGATTTCACCCAGCGGCGAACCGAAGGCGGGGTGGCGGCAGTGATCCTGGGAGAGACTGCAGTTGGCGAAGCAACGCTAGGCGCGGTACTTGACATCATGTTCCTGTATGACGGCAGTGGCCCGCCCGATCATTACCGGGCCCTGTGCGAACGCTTCCTCGATGCGTTGCGGGCGCTGTCCCGGGACAATCTCCTGTTGTCACCGATCCCCGTCGGCAGGACTGAAAGGGCGGCTAGTTCCCTCGCCGACTTTTCGGAATACCATCACGGCAGCGGCTCAACCGGCGAATTGCTGGAACTTGCCCGCTCGCGCTGTGTTTTC
>VYCZ01000329.1:9376-10416 GCA_009843675.1 Gammaproteobacteria bacterium
GTGTTTTCACATCCGGTGATGCCGGGCTGGGAAAAAGGTTTGAGGATACGCGCCTTGAAATCCTCGCCAATGGCGCCGCCCGTGATGCGTTGCTGGACGAATTGCGCCAGGCAGGGGAAGGCGCGCCGGAGGACGGACTGCAATCATTCGAGACCATGCGCGGCGGTCTCCGGGACGTCGAACGCGCTGCCGCATACCTGACTGTGACCCATGCAGCAACGGCGCCGGAGGTTATTGCCGCAGGCACTGTTTCCGTATTCCAGGGCGCCGGTGAAAGCGGACTGATAGCTGACGATACCGCGCAACGGTTGGCAGAGGCAGCTAGAATGTGGCGCAACCTGAGGGGCATCCTGCGCTTGCTGGCCGAGGATGACAGCGTGGATGACGCCACCTGTCCGATGGCCCGGACAGTCATTGCCACAAGCTGCGGAACAGAAAATTTTGATGCGCTGAATGCCGCGATTAAATTAACTGCAACACGCGCCGCCACCGACATCGACGCGCTTTTGGCCCGCTAATCGGACTTCACGGCGCAGTAGCGTCTGATATTCAGGTAACTGTGCCGCCAGGCAACACACAGTCTTTCCAACTGCGCCATCAGTTTGGCGAAAGCAGGTGACTTCATGTAGCCGGTCTGCAGCAGTCTCAGGGACTGGTAAGTATTTGTGAGCAGGTGCAGGTTGTCATACTCCATTCCGTTGAATCCCTCAAATTCAATCACTTCCAGACCTGCTTCCCGCAGCAACCGGGTATACGAGGACTGTGACTCCAGTCTGCACATCATCCAGTCCTCGCACAACGGTTCAATGTAATTCCTGTAATGCATGGCCGGTATTGCGTCATGCGCCATCCAGTCCGATGCCACGATCCTTCCTCCCGGTTTCAGGATCCTGTATACCTCGTGGAGAAACCTTCTGCGGTCACTGTAGTGGCGGGCGCTTTCGATGTTGACAACCACGGCCACGGAAGCGTCCTCGAACGGCAGAATCCGGGAACAGTTCGCATCCTCGAAGTCTATCCGCTCACCCAGGTTGGCATTA
>VYCZ01000367.1:0-3341 GCA_009843675.1 Gammaproteobacteria bacterium
GATGACTTGTATGCCTATTCGTTGGCGGATCGTGGCTCATACCTGGCATTCCTTGACAAGGTGGAGCTGAAAATTGTCTATGCCGGTGATGAATCGCTGTTCAATCCGTATCACCTCATATTATTGAACGTGAAAAAGCACCCGCATATTAATGCCGACCTGGCAAAACGCTATGCCGGTTTTGTACGCAGCCCGGAAGGGCAGAAAATCATTGCGGACTTCAGGATAGCCGGGGAACAGTTGTTTTACCCTGACGTAGTCAGGTAAGGTACGAAAATCGCTGACTGAGATACCGTTTATGAATAGAGCACTCCCTTCCATATTGGCAGCGGCCATATTACTGCCGGTTATTCAGGCCTGTTCCGATATGGCCGACAGCGTGTACCGCAACGGCCGGATTTACACCGTGGATGACTCACGGCCCTGGGCGCAGGCCCTGGCCGTTGAGGGAGAGCGGTTGGTTTTCGTCGGCGGTGATGAAAGCGTCGAAAAATATATCGGCCCTGGAACAGAGGTCATCGATCTCGACGGACGCATGGTCATGCCCGGGATCCATGATGCCCATACTCACCTGTTGTGGGCCGGCCTGCAGTTGAACTACGGTTGCCAGTTCTCACAGGAGTTGAGTCTGGAGGAAATGCTGACCGCGCTGCAGGATTGCGCGGCCGGACGCGCAAAAGACCAATGGCTGGTGGCGGGCCTGTTCAGCTATGACCAGTTCCCGGAGGGCAAGCCGCACCGGTCGCACCTGGATGAGGTCTTTCCCGACACGCCGGTCTTCCTGCGTGAAAGAACATTCCACCACGCCCTGGCAAACACCAGGGCGCTGGAGATTGCCGGCATCGATGAAAACACGAAAGCGCCATACGGCGGAAGCCTGCCCAGGGATGAGACAGGCAGACTCTCAGGGGAACTGGTCGAGACCGCAACTGAACTGGTGGAACCTTACCTCCCGACCACGCCTGCAGACCTGAACCTGTCCGCTCTGCGCTGGGCTGTGGGGATCAATAATCAATACGGCATCACGTCGGTACAGGAAGCCTCTGCGCACCTGCCCACCCTGCAGACGCTGGCTGCCTTTGAAGCAGAAGGAGGGTTATCCCTGCATGTCGCGGCCCACCTGATCTGGGGCAGTCCCCAGTTCGGCGGCATGGACAACGACGGCCTGGAACAGCTCATTGAACAGCGCGGAAACTATGCATCTGATCATGTGGACGTGGATTTCATCAAGATATGGGTGGATGGTTCGCCTACACCGCCGTACTTCACCCAGGCAGACGTGCTTCCGGACGGCGCAATCGAGTTCGACCGCGTACTTTTCCCCGCTGACGTATTGAATGACGCGGTCATACGTTTTGACCGGATGGGGTTGAAGATAAAGCTGCACGTAGCCGGCGACGGTTCGGCCCGCGCCGCGCTGGATGCCGTTGAGGCGGCGCGTAATGCGAACCCCGGTTCTTCGGTGAGACACGAACTGGGACATACAAATCTCGTTACCCCGGCCGATATGCCCAGGTTTGCCGAACTGGGCGTCATTGCCGAGATGTCGCCTTCGGTCTGGCACCTGTACGGCCGCCTGCTTGGCGATCCGCCCCGGGATGCCTGGGAATTCGGCACGCTGCATGAACACGGCGCCATGCTGACCATCGGTACGGACTGGGTTGTTACCCCGACCCCGAACCTGTTCCCGGCACTGGAGGGTATGCTTGACCGGGGGGACGAATCGATAGACCTGCCGGCAGCGCTACGGGCAATGACCTTCAACGGCGCGTATGCCGTAGGCCGCGAGACAGTAAGCGGTTCCCTGGAACAGGGCAAATCCGCTGATTTCATCGTCCTGGATCGCAACCTGTTCGATATCCCTGTCCCGGAAATCAGCGAAACTCGTGTCTTGAGGACGGTATTCGAGGGCAGTACCGTATACACAGCAGCGAATTCAGATTAGATATCCGCTATGATGATGTCAAAATGCTAACTAAACTCACAATTCGTAACTTCAAGCGCTTTGGCGAGGTGGAAGTCGAGTTGGGGAATCCGGTGGTTTTCATCGGCCCAAACAACTCTGGAAAAACGTCAGCCATGCAGGCGCTGGCTTTGTGGGATGTTGGCGTGAAACGTGGGAACGAAAAGCGCTCAGGGAAAAGCGCGCCGGAAAAGCGCCCGGGGGTTACCGTCAACCGGCGCGATCTGGTCGCCATTCCACATCCGACAGCCAGCCATCTGTGGCGCGATCTGCGCACGCGGGAAATTCAGAAAATCAATAACCACCAACATACCAGCAACGTACGAATTGATCTTATTGTAGAAGGAATCACTCATAATGAGGCATGGACGTGCGGTCTTGAGTTTGATTACGCGAATGAAGAATCGTTTTATTGCCGTCCTCTTCGGCTTGAAAACAGTAAACATCCTGATCGGATGCCGGTTCCCGGACAGGCAGGCTCACTGCGTATAGTCTTCCTCCCTCCCATGTCAGGTCTGACGGCGACAGAAACCAGGCTTGACCAGGGAGCTTTGAACGTAAGGGTAGGGGAGGGACGCACGGCAGAGGTTCTCCGCAACCTGTGTTTTCGAATTTGTCAGGATAATACCGGGAGATGGGAGCCTTTGGTGAGTAAAATCCGTGACCTTTTCGGGGTGGATATCGAGCAGCCCCGCTATATTGAGGAGCGCGGGGAGATCACAATGGAATATCATGAGCGTGGTTCTACCCTGGATATTTCAGCCAGCGGCAGGGGATTGCAACAGACCTTATTGATACTCGCCTATATGCATTCCAACCCCGGCGCGGTCATCCTGATGGATGAGCCCGATGCGCACCTGGAAATCCTTCGCCAGAGGCATATCTATCGACTGCTCACCGAGGTTGCGATGGACTCCGGCAGCCAGATCATTGCCGCCAGTCATTCGGAAGTGCTCCTGAATGAAGCCGCGGGGAAAGATATGGTTATCGCGTTCGTTGGAACACCTCACCGTATTGGTGGTAGCTCAAGCCAGGTACATAAGGCGCTGACAAAAATCGGTTTCGATCAATATTACCAGGCAGAACAAAAGGGCTGGGTGTTATATCTGGAGGGTTCAACGGATCTGGCGGTATTACTGGCTTTCGCCAAAAGACTGAATAATGAGCGGGCTGGTCAGGTGTTGGAGACAGCTTTCGTGCATTATGTCGGCAATACTCCCCCAAAAGCCGCAGAACATTATTTCGGCCTCAGGGAAGCGCTCCCGAACCTGCAAGGGATAGCGCTGTTTGACAGGCTGGCCAGCGGCGCCCCGGATAATCCAGAACTCCAATATCTGGTTTGGAACCGGCGCGAAATTGAGAACTACATCTGTACCCG
>VYCZ01000367.1:3359-7547 GCA_009843675.1 Gammaproteobacteria bacterium
CTAGAGGAATATGCGCGCGCTTCCGCAAACGAAGCAGCAGCGGGTCCCCTGTTTACCGAGTCAGAAGTTGAGAAGCGTCTGACTGCTATGAGTGAATCTATTGCGGAACTTGAAACTGCCCTGAAGACATTGGGTAAAGGCTCTCCATGGGATGAGGATATAAAGGTCAGCGACGAATTTCTGACCCCGCTTTTCGAGCTTTATTTCAACAAACTCTCCTTGCCAAATCTCATGAGCAAAAAAAGTTTTTACGAACTGGCGCATCATGTCCCTGAACATGAAATTTCCCCCGAGATCGGCGAAAAGCTGGACGCGATAGTTGCTGTTGCCGAGAGTGCAACGCCTGTATAGCATAACAGGCCAAAATTCTCTTGAACTTGCCGCGCACCGGCACTATAATTCAACCAACACAGCCGTCACGCCTCTAAACACAGCAACCACCTTCAATCGTTAAAGTTGCTATTGTTAATGCGCAACCTTGGCGGCTTTTTTGCCTGTATTTCGAGATATTCCGGCGGTAGAAGTCTGCAAAACATCTCCCCCCACGTTTGTACAACTTACAATGGCTTGTGAGCTATGCGAGTTAGTTAATTCGGAGAAACTGATGGAAGTAAAAGATGTAGTACGTATAGCAAAAGATTACGTAATCGATTTGTTTGAAAATGAGGGCGTTCATGATGTTGGCCTGGAAGAAATCGATTTTGATGGACATGGTTGCTGGGAGATAACCATCGGTTTTTCCCGGCAATGGGATCAAGGGATAGGCTCTGTCCTGCGCGGACAGGACTCGCGCACGTACAAAGTTCTCAGGATTAACAATGTTAACGGTGAAGTTCTGTCCATAAAAGAGCGTATATCCCCCGGACTTTCATGAACGATGCGTCCTGAAGGTATATATATTGACGCCAATCTGTTTGTGCTTCTTATTGTAGGTGTGGCGGGGAAACACCTGATCGCTAAACATCGTAGATTGCAAAAGTTTCAAATCAGTGACTATGAGCGGCTGGAAAGATTACTCAACAAAACCAGGCGAGTTCTGGTCACGACCAATGTTCTCACCGAAGCATCTAATTTATTAGCCCAACATGGAGAACCGGAACGGTCTCGTATCTTCGATGTATTTCGTATTCTTATTGATAGAACTGAGGAGATATTTATTGCCAGCAAAAACGCTGGAGCCAACAGTGAATTCCATCGGCTTGGCCTCACAGACGCCGCTCTTTTGGAAGTTGTATCAAAAGCTTATCCTTTGGTTACCGTCGATCTCGAATTGTACCTTGCAGCGACAGCAAAAGATAAACTTGCAGCGTACAATTTCTGGCATTATCAGTAATGGTAATCAGAGATAACCTGACTTGGCCAAGCCGGAACTAATCCATCAGTATAAAGCCATACCACTCATTGCGTCCTTCCCTGGACGCAACCCTACGGGCAGCTATCGCTGTGCACAAATTCGTCTGGAACGAATTTGGACAGCGTAGCTGGCCCCACAGGGGAAAACTACATGGATGTAGTTTGCAAATCGGCCGTCCTGCGGATTTGTCCCGCAACAGCGGGAATCCAGTCAAAAAACCTGTCCCACGGGGACACTTATTAATGTGTCTCCGGCTGAAAACATACCGGGGCAGGCTCCAGCGACAGTTGCCTCACTGTTCAAGTGTAAGGGCCGTTATTCAATCTCCAGCATGGGCAAGGCGCGTACAATTCGCATGGTTTCCAGGCTGACGGTGATCACGCGCAGGAACAGGTCAAGGGGGTAGCGGGGGTCGCCGACGGTTTCGATGGCGTAGCGGTTGGCGTCCGAGACGATGCCACTGGCCTTGTCTGTTTTGACACATTGGCGTTCCATGACCCAGGCCGGCGCCGGTTTGCCGTTCACCACGTAGTCCCAGGCTGCTTCGGGGATTTTACTGATGGTGATGTGGCTGTTGTAGATGACGGTTGATCGATCCTTGTTTCTGCCCGTGCCGGGGTGGCGCATCTTTGTAACCCGGTAAGTTTGTTCCATGGACATTGTGTCGGTTCTACTATCGATTTCGACGTGGACGCCCGAGTAAGGTTCGACGGACTCATAGCCTACGTGCAACTCACCGAGGCGTTTGCCGGCATCCCGGAACGCGCGGAAGTCTTCCACCGCTTTCACACAGGGAATGTGCGGCAGGTCTTTTGTTAGGTTGTCGCGGTAACGAGCGCGGTAATTTTCCGAATGCAACAGGCCGTAGACGTAGTGGAAGATGTCCTCGCGGGTGATGTCCTCGCCAGGATGGGCGTTGCGGAAATGGTTAAGTCCATGTTCGGTGATGGCATCGCGGCGGCGGTAACCATTGGTTGCATCGGAATTGGGCAGGAGAGGTAGAATATTTTCCGATCCGGTGGATTCGTAGAGGTAAAGGGGGAAACATTGGCCAGTGTCGATCGTGTGAAAATTTGGCAGAACATCCAACATCAGTGTCGAAAACCCTGATCGTCCGCCTTTTCCCGTCACTGCGATCACCCGGTTGGGTAACTCCCCGTTCGGGAAAATCTGTGGCATCTTACGTACTCTCTCATTGAGTCGACGACTGTAAAACTGCCACTGCTTGGTGAAGGGGCGATACAAGCAGGGAACGAACTGTCCGTCACCTAATCCCAGGGTTTTTCCTTTTTGTAAATCCTGTTTCAGATTATGAGTCCAACTGATCTTTTTAGTATCGCTGTTGATGAAATCTTCCAGCCTTGGTAGCGAACTTCTTGTTGCCTGAGTGGTTTCCTTTTTGGCCTCCCAGCGTTTTACTTCATTGTTGTAGAACTCGAGGGTTGAAATGATATTGTTTTCCAAAGCCGTTTTGGAAGGATTAATAGACCAGTGGTCTCTGGCAGTGACTACTCCCCGAGAGTGATTCTGGAACAGCACATTCTCGCTCTTGTTGGATTTGTTACCGATATTGAGATATGTATCAAAACTGTCATCACGCTGATCCAGCCAGTCGCCATGGCGGTCTGGGGTGATGCGAGTCCACTTGCCCGCTTTTTCGATACCATTGATGCTATCGAACCCTTTGATGATTGCAAACTTCTGTTTGCGGTCAAGGTTGTCACCAATGTCGTGGAAGTAGACGTTGCCTTGTTCCACCGCATTCGGATTTTTAACAAAGACTGAAATAGCAACACCGGTCATGGTGCCTTGTCCAAATACATTTTCACCTTCTCCGGCTTGGCCACCTGACAACATGTTTTTACGAACATCACCGCGCAGGTGGAAAACGTGGACGCTGGAAAACTCATCTACCAGGCACTTGCGCATCCCATCTGCAAAGGCCCGCTCAATCCAGGCGCTCCCAGATACATAGGCCATGACCCCGGCATCGCCAAGCCTGTCACTGCCCCAGCGAATGGCGCGGATATAACTATCGTAGAGGTTCTTCAAGTTAGAAGTAGTTGACTGTTTTACGTACGTTTCCCTGATCTTCTGATCCAATCCTGCATAGGCCACATTCTTCGCGTTGTCATTCTCACTACGTTGCCCTGCAGAATACGGCGGATTGCCAATAATCACTCGAATATCGGTTTCTTTCTGTCGCTCGCGCCTGTTTGAATTATCTTTCATGTAATACGACAACAGGTCTTCACCCTCATGCAAGGCAAACGTATCCGTCAGACAGATCCCCTCAAACGGCAAATAGTCTTCCCGTCCTACCATCGAGTGAAACACGGTCTCAATATTGATCGCGGCGATGTAATAAGCCAGCAGCACAATCTCGTTGGCGTGTATTTCTTCCTGGTACTTTCGTTCCAGGTCTTCCGATGGGATCAGGCCAGATTGCAGCAGGCGGGTGATGAATGTGCCCGTGCCAACAAAAGGATCAATGATATGGACACCTTTTGAGCCAAGGGACTGGCTGAACTCTTTCTGCAAGGTCTCGTTAACGGATTTGATGATGAAATCGACAATCTCAATGGGCGTGTACACAATACCCAGCATCTGTGTAGTGCGCGGGAACGCGTTACGGAAGAACTTGTCGTAGAGTTCTACTATCAGGTTCTGGCGCGCCTGTGGGTCGGTGATACCGGAGGCGCGGCGACTGACTGAGGCATAGAAGCCTTCCAGCTTTTCCGCTTCGCGGCTGACTTGCGCATCATCAATGACTGACAGGACTTCCGACATCGCCTGGGAAACCGGGTTTTGCTCCACAAAAGCATGATCCTTGA
>VYCZ01000367.1:7557-10248 GCA_009843675.1 Gammaproteobacteria bacterium
GAATAACGCGTCGAACACCGGCCGGGTGATCAGGTGTTGGGCCAGCATTTCAATGGCTTCCCGATCTGATACCTCTTCGTTCAGGTCGTCGCGCAATTCCGTCAGGAAATCCCGGAAAAAATGCCGGGCGTCGCTCTCCGGTTGCTCGACCAAGGTAGTAATGCGGGTAATATGTTTCTCCGCAATCTCAGCCACGTCCTGTGCCCAGTCCTCCCAGTAGACGCGTCTACCGCACTTATTCACGATCTTCGCCATGATGGCGCGGGAGAACTCATCGATGGTGACATCCAGCGTTTGCTGCCGATTTGGATCGTCCTCCTGAGAATAGCCGGCACCTTCACCGACCCCAACCCTTTTTTTGTTCCTGACCGGCAGGTCCTTAACCGTCGCGGTAACGGCCTTGAGTTCGGCATTGTCGGCCAGCGCCCTGGCGTCAATGATGGAGATGCGGTCGCTTATGTCCTGCCCCAGGCTGCCCTGGTTGATCACGGCATCCAGGCGTTCGTCATGGGCGCGCAGCGCGTTCAATATCTGCCAGACGACTTTGTATTTTTTGTTATCGCCCAGCGCTTTATCGGCGGGGATGCCCGGCGGAATGCCTACCGGCAGGATGACGTATCCCATGCGTTTCTCGGGCGCCTTGCGCATCACCCTGCCGACCGCCTGCACCACGTCGATCTGGCTGTTGCGCGGGTGCAAGAACAGGATGGCATCCAGCGCTGGCACGTCCACGCCTTCAGTCAGGCACCGTGCGTTGCTCAGGATGCGGCAGACATCAGCGCCCGCGGGCGCTTTCAGCCAATCCAGACGCTGGCGCCGGGCACGGGCCTTGTAAGTCCCGTCCACATGTCGAACTTCACAAGCCAGATCAATGTCATTCTCCTCTGCACCGTCCGCTTGATACGCCTCAACGACCTTGTCAAATTCGTTTTTGATCAGTTTTGAACTCTTGATGTCGCGGCAGAAGGCCACTGCGCGTTGCATGAAGCCGGGATCATGCACTGCGCCTTCTGACAAACCCTGCTTGGATAAAGCCTTCCAACAGCCGACGATCTTCGTGGCATCATCCAGCTTGAGTTCACTCTCACCGTCAGACAGACGTTTCTGTACCGCCGCGCTTACCTGGCCTTCATCCATGGCCAGCACGATGACCCGGTAGTCGGTGAGAATGTCGCTCTCAACCGCGTGGGCAAAGCCGTGATGAAACAATACATCGCCATATAGACCCTCATCATCCATTGAGGCAAGCACTACGTTCACGTCCCGCGCCTTGGACTTGGCATTCTCACCATAGATGCGCGGTGTTGCCGTCATGTAGAGACGTTTGCGGCCGCGTATGATTTCGTTGTCGTGCACTTTCACGAAATTCGATTCATCCTCGCCCGGGAAAGTAGCCCCGGTGGTGCGGTGTGCCTCATCACAGAGAATCAGGTCAAATTCGGGGAGTTCCAATTCCGGAAATAGGTTTGAAGTCTGTCCCTCCTGTTCAGCGTTTCCTTTTTGCGCGGCAGTTACGACTGAGATCGATTGATAGGTTGCGAACACTACCCGCATAGTGTCTTTGCTTGAGGCTGCCACTGCCTGTGTCAACCTGGGCGCGTCTGTGGTTGCGGGAAACGCCAGGTCGGTGATCTCAAGTTCTGCCACGTCATTCCTGTTACTGCGCCGTTTCCCGACCTGTGTATCGGAGCAAACGGCAAAGGCGGTCAACGGCACTCTCGCATCCGCGCACCATTCGCTTATCGACTGCGTCATCAAGGCCAGTGACGGCACCAGATACAATACGTAACCGCCGGTTCCCACCATCGCTTCGGCAATGCGCAATGAAGTAAGCGTCTTGCCGGTGCCGCAAGCCATGATCAGCTTGCCGCGATCCGCCTTCTCCAGCCCGGTGCGTACCGCAGCCAGCGCCTCGTCCTGGTCGGGACGCAGTTGCTTGGGTTCGGGTCGTGTGATCTCACCGCTGCCGGCAAACGCAGACCAGTCCACTGGACTTTCTTGCAACTGTTGCAAGCCGATGCACGATATCGGCAAGGTCTGGTTGGGCAGCATGTCTTCAGCGTTTGAGCTCCAGGGAACTTCGGTAGTCTCGACAATCAAGCGTTCGGCAAACGGCTGTTTCCCGGACGCGGAGATAAAGCTGTCAATATCCCTCTTTTGAATGGAATGGTGCGATTCGAAGAACTTGCATTGAATGGCTACCAGGCTGCTGTCGTGCCGCGTCCCCACCAGGTCGATGCCGGTATCGCTACCATCCTGGTCCTGAGCACGCGCCCAATCCGACCAGGGTTGCACGCGCTGAAACCGCTGCGCCTGTACCGGGTCCGTCACCAGCCAGGCCGCCACCAGCTTCTCGAAGGCTGTGCCTTTATCGCGCTCAGTGGCCGTTTCGGAACGATAGGTATCAAGCAGGGCTTGCAGAGCGGACATAGTAGTTAAAACTCCCGACGCGGGGACTACAAATTAAAGATGACGTTATACTACACAGCCCCGGCTGATGTGTAAATTACGAGGTGTATGCCATTTATCAAACGAATATTGCTTGTAACTGCTTCCATATTACCGCGACGGTGTTCGACAGCTTGCACAACGAAAGAATGCTCTTGACAAAATATGCCTTGTAGCGCATATTTAGTGCATGAACTGGGAAGTCGGATTCGATCCGGCCTTCGACCGGGAATTCGATGCCCT
>VYCZ01000254.1:0-2877 GCA_009843675.1 Gammaproteobacteria bacterium
AAAAACATGAAAGCCACAGGGTTTGATTCCCGTCATTCCCGCGCAGGCGGGAATCCAGTCAATAAGATAGTTCCTTATATGGAAAAGTTGTTTGACTGGATTCCGGGTCAAGCCCGGAATGACGACTGAAAAGGACGTAAATGAATAGCATTGACAGGGTATGCGTCGTGGCCGCGGGCGCCATCGGCAGTCTGCTGGTGGGGCATCTGGGTACTGTCGTGGACATGGCGGTGCTGGCGCGCCGGAAAGAGCACGCCAAGGCCCTGAATGACGAGGGTCTGCGGGTCAGTGGTAAATGCGAATTGCATGCAAACGTGCGCGCCTCGACGGATGCGGCGGAACTGGGCGACGTTGACCTGGTCATCATTGCTTCCAAGGCGCTCGCGGTTGAAGCCTGCGCCGGGATGATCCAGGGCCATTTCCCCGGCGCCCACGTGCTGATGATCCAGAACGGCCTGGGCTGCGAGGAAATGGTGAGCCGGTTCGGTGACTGGCCCATCATCTCCGGCGTCACCTTCATGAGCGGCACCCGCCACGCGGACACGCACGTGGAATACGAACTGGATACGGCCACCTGGATGGGGCCCTGGGCGGAGGGCAGCGCAACGTTTGAATACGTCAGGCAGGTTGAGGAACTCTTCATCCGCTCCGGGCTGAAGGCGGAGGCCTACGAGGACCTTCAGCCGCACCAGTGGTCCAAACTGATATTCAACTCGGCGGTGAACAGCATCTCGGCATTGACGGACCTGCCCCACGTCAAGGCCTTCTCCGTGCAGGCCAACCTGGAGGACCTGGGCCACCTGGTTTACGCCATGATGGACGAGGCCAAGCGCATCGCGGAAGCCCGCGGCGTCACCCTGGCGGACGACCCCTGGGTGATGAACGTCCGGGCGGTCAACCAGGGCACCACCAGCGGCGAGGACTATGCCCACATTCCCTCCATGCTGGATGACGTGCGCAACAAACGCCTGACGGAGATAGACTGGATCACGGGCTCCATCGTGCGCGAGGCGCAGAAAGCCGGCATCCCGGCGCCGTACCACGAAACCCTGTACCGGCTGGTGAAGGCGCATGAGTCCAGTTATGACCGCGGGTGATTCATTCTGTTCGTCATGCCGGACTTGTTCCGGCATCCAGTGGAATACTGTGTCGCCGGAGGCGACCCATTGTAAGACTGGATTCCCGCCTGCGCGGGAATGACGATGGTAGTAGCGGAAATGACAAACAACAGGAGATTTAAATGAAGGTATGCATCATCGGTTGCGGCGCTATTGGCGGGCTTTACGGCGCGCACCTGGCCAGGCTGGATGACGTCGAGGTATGGGCGTTTGACCTGGCGCGTGAGCATGTGGACGCCATTAATGAAAACGGGCTGCGATTGACCGGGTTGAGTGATTTTACCGCTACTGTCCATGCCAGGACGGAGGTGAGTGAAATTCCGGAGTGTGAATTCGGGATTATTGCCACCAAGACCATGTTCACCCGGTCGGCCATGGAGTCCGTTGCGCCGATCTTCCGGGACGGCGCGGTCTGTTCGGTACAGAACGGCATCGGCAACGAGGAGATAGTCGCTGAATACGCGCCACGGGTGATACAGGGCACGATCTTCCCGGCCGGACACATCACCGCGCCGGGCGTGGTCAACCATGACGCCGGCGGCAAGACCTGGATAGGCCCTTTTGCGACCAACCCGGCCACGATGGATGAGGTAGAACAACTCGCGGACGCCCTGAACCGCAGCGGCATGGAGAGCCTGGCCATGGAGGACGCCCGCGGGGCGCAGTGGACCAAGCTCATCTTCAACTCCGCTTCCAATGCCATGGGCGCCCTGACGCGCCTGCCCCACGGGGTGGCCTGCGACCAGGAAGGCGTGCGCAAGGTCATGTCGGTGCTGGTGAGTGAGGGCATGGCAGTGGCGGACGCCCTGGGGATCACCCTGGACAGCGACCCGGAGGCGCTGATCGACTACGGCAGGGAAAAGGCCTATTACCACCCGCCCAGCATGCTGCAGGACGTGATGGCGGAAAGACTGACCGAGGTGGACGCCCTGAACGGCGGCATCGCCCGGCTGGGCCGGGAACTGGGCATCCCCTGTCCCATGAACGAGGCGTGCGCCGCCATAATTAAAGGCCTGGAGGCTTCATGGTCCCTGGAGTATCCTGAACATTAGGTTGTACATTGATTGGGAATTGTGGGGTCAGAGTAAAAATTCTGACGAATTTCTTACTCTGACCCCATAAATCTGGACAAGCCCCGGAATGGCGAAGAAGCAATTTTGTCATTCCCGCGCAGGCGGGAATCCAGTAAAATAACCGGTCGCCCCCGGCGACACGATTACAGGCCGGATATTAGATGAGGAAACAACAAATGACTGATTACATAAACCGTTTTCGCCCCAGCCAGGCCGAGATCGAGCGCCGTTACGCCAACGTGCGCGCCGCGATGGAGAAAGAAGGACTGGACGCCCTGGTGGTCAGCGGCAGCGAGTACACCGGCTTCGAGGGCGCGGTGCGCTACATGTGCGGGTTCCTGATCCTGCACCGCTACGCCTACGTGGTCATCCCCGCCGACGGCGACCCCGTCTGCGTATTCCCCCGGGAAGCGACCTGGGTGGGAGACCATACGGCCACCTTTATTGAGAACCGCGAGATTCCCCCCCACTGCGGTGAATGGATGGCGGATTTCCTGCAGGGCAGGGGCGTGAAGCGGCTGGGCCTTTACGGCTTGCAGTACATCATCAACGTACGTGATTATTCGGCGCTGGCGGCAAAGGACTTCGAGATTATCGATTTTGAAATCCAGTTCGACTACGCCCGGGCGCAGAAGAGCGAGGAGGAACTCGCCTCGGTGCGCCATTCCATGGACATCAACAAGCAG
>VYCZ01000254.1:2887-10120 GCA_009843675.1 Gammaproteobacteria bacterium
CAAGCAGGGGGTGCTGGACGTGCTGCGCGCCTACGAGCCTGGCAAGACGGAGGCGGAACTCATGGGCATCGCCGAGAACACCTTTGCCGCGGCCGGCTGCGCCCGCAACACCATGGACATGATACAGATGGGACCGAACGGCTCCCTGGAACCGCAGATGGTGTTCCCCTCAAACCGCCCCATACAGGACAGCGACGGCATGATGTACGGCCTGGAGATCTCCGGCGAGGGCGGCCACTGGGTCGAGTTCTCCCGCCCCGTGTTCCCGCAGGGCGCGGATGATATCACCAGGGAGATGATGACGGCCTACCAGGAATTCCACGAACTGGCCAAGGAACACATGAAAGCCGGCAACACCGCCGAGGCAGCCAGCAACGCCTGCATGAAGCCAATCTTCGACCGCGGTTACCGCTCAGGCCACGTCTGCGGCCACTCCATCGGCATGACCATGATCGAAATGCCCAGGATAGGCGAGGGCTTCGACTTCGTCCTGCCGGAGAACATGGTCTGCTCCATGCACCCCCACTTCATGAACCAGGAACGCACCCACTCCCTCTATTTCCAGGAAACCTACCGCGTAGGCCGCGACGGCGGCGAACCCCTGTCCGGGGTGCCGATCAAGGCGTACCAGGGGGGTGAAGAGTCTTTTTAAATCGTTACTTGAGTTTCCCCGATACAGCACAAATGCTTGCGGAGAGACTCATATAGACGGGTTGGACTGAACCAAGACAAATGATGTGACATATCTCTTATTTTGTGATAGACAACCCGTATGAAGAAAATTCAGGATTTCCAGCCTTTTAACCAATGGAATCCTTCCTACCCAGAGGAATTTAGGCCTATCGATCTTAGGCCATTCGACGCTCCGTTTGAGGTGTTGGCGAAGTGGTATCGCTGGATGGCTGACCAAGGCTTTGCCTGGGCACAATCCAGTCTTGCTAACTGCTATCTCAAAGGCTTAGGTGTGGTATTTCAAGACTACTCAGAAGCAATCAGGTGGTATCGTTTAGCGGCAGAGAAGGGTCAGGCTAAGGCACAAAATGCCCTCGGTGCTATGTATGAACATGGCATGGGTATACAACAAGATTGGAAGGAAGCAGTTAAATGGTATCACAAGGCGGCAGAGAAGGGTTTTAACTTGGCGAAAAGCAACCTTGGTGCCATGTATTACGAAGGTAAAGGCGTATCTCAAGACTATACGGAAGCGGTGAAATGGTTTAATTTGGCAGCGAAGAAGGGCATTGCCGTCGCCCAGAACAACCTTGGTGTTGCATATCACCAAGGCAATGGCGTACCTCAAGACCAAATGGAAGCTGCGAAATGGTATCGCTTGTCGGCAAAGCGGGGCTATGCTGATGCGCAGTATGCCCTTGGTATGATGTATCTCAACATCGATGGTAACGGCATATCGCAAGATCATAAGAGAGCAATAAAATGGTTGAGATTGGCGGCAAAACAGGGAGATTTGAGAGCGCACTACAACCTCGGAGTCATGTATTACCAAGGCGATGGCGTACCACAAGACTACTCAGAAGCAGTGAAATGGTATCAACAGGCGGCAATGCAAGACTTTCACTTGGCACGACAAAACATCGGTATGATGTATGAGCGCGGAGAAGGCTTACCGCAAGACTATGAAAAAGCAGCTAAATGGTTTTCTCTGACGGCAGCCCAGGGCCTTCGTGAAGGACAATTCAAACTTGGTGATATGTATGAACACGGTAAAGGCGTATTGCAGGATTGGAAGGAAGCGGAGAAATGGTATCGTTTAGCAGCAGAGCAAGGTTATGCCGCAGCACAACACAATCTAGGTGTCATGTATGAGCGTGGCAATGGCGTACCGCAAGATTGGGAAGAAGCAGAAAAATGGTATCGCCTTGCAGCAAAGCAGGGTTATACCGAGGCGCAATTCAAGCTAGCAATTACCTATTCCTCCGGTCAAGACATGCCACAAGACAATATAGAAGCTCATATGTGGCTTAACAGTGTCTCCTCAGATTTGTTAGATGATTTAAGTAGTACAATTTCATCTGAGACCTCACCCAGAGTTAAAAAGCTGTTCTCAAGAACATTAAGTGGGGCTGGTTTACGTGGGATCAGCAGGTTAGTTCGTGGAATGATATCGCCAATAAAATAACTAAGGAAGACTGAACCGCCCCGGATTTGCCGAAGACTCCATTTCTTGAGAGGGTGACGTAATGAGAGACTACCACATCAATATATTTTACAGTGAGCAAGATCAAGGCTACATCGCTGATATTCCGGACCTGAAAGTCTGCTCTGCCTTCGGGGAAACGCCATCGGAAGCGCTGAAGGAAGTATTGGCAGCAAAAGAAAGCTGGTTAGAAGCAGCAAAGTCTAATGGGAAGCCGATTCCACTGCCTGAATACCGGCCAGTTATTTATCAAGCCGCATAAGAATCCGGGGACATTAAAACGAGCAAAAACGTACTGGCAAGAGTACAGGAGAAGAAGATAGTAATGACCCGCGATGTAAGAACGACTCACGGCGAACACCTCCGCAATCCTCAAGTAGCGGCAGAGTATTTGAACCTGGCTTTACAGGAAGATGACTCTGGTATCGTGCTGATGGCGCTACTTAATATCGCCGAAGCCCAGGAAGAAGGCATTGAGGGGTTGGTGGCGTGCTTCCCTAATCACAATAAACGAATAAAAAAGTACGAATAATATTGATTTTCGTGCTATGTAGTGCTACTTTTACATCATGGACGGAACGGAATTCATCTGGCGCGTCAAGCGTTATGCAAGGAAGACAGGGCAGAAATGCCGCTATAACCCCAGGCATGGTAAAGGAAGTCACGGTCGTCTTCATCTGGGCGACAGGCTTACGACTGTTCCGCGCAAAGAAATCGGCAAAGGTCTTTTAGCGGCGATGTTGAAAGACCTTGGTATCGATAAAGAGGAATTCTGATGTACTACGTTTATCCATGTGTTTTAACCCCGGAAGAGAGAGGGGGTTTCTATGTAAGCTTCCCGGATGTGCCTGGGGCGCTTACCGGCGGCAAGGACCGGAGCGAGGCACTGACATTGGCTGAGGATGCATTGACAGCCGCTTTAGCCGGATATGTCCAGGAGCACTGGGACATTCCCATACCAAGCGCTATTGTGGACGGCCAGGAACTTGTCGCGGTTTCGCCAATCGTCGCTGCCAAACTGGCTCTTTACACGGCGATGCGCCGCCAGGGCATTACCAAGACTGCACTGGCAAAACGTCTTGGTCTGAGCGAGTCTGCGGTCCGAAAGCTGGTCGACCCCGATCATCGTTCACATATCAGCAGTGTTGAAGCGGCACTGCGTGCAGTGGGAAGAAGCCTCGTGGTTGGGGACAGGGCCGCGAGTGCGCTAGCCTGAAAAATTAAACAGCCTGGATATCACGAGTTTCGGGGTAAATCAAATGATGTGCGCCTACCAGGATCATTTTTCAAATTCAGTAGTTCAAAACGCTTTATTTTTTGTATAAGATTTTATACAATCCAAATCTATGGAAGGGATTCTCAAGGGTCCGATAAGCACACAATCACAAGGCGTTATCGACATGCAAAAGAGAGTTTGAAATGAAACGTGTGACTACCGGTAGTATTTTCGATGCTCTGGAATTAGATCCGGGTGAAGCTGAGAAGTTGAAAATCAAAGCAGCCCTGTTCGATGCCATTATTGCCTTCATTAAAGAAAATGAGCTGACGCAGGAGCAGGCTGCAAAGATCATGGGTGTACAGCGTTCGCGTATCGGTGATGTGTGTAGGGGGAAAATCTCAGGGTTCTCCATTGACAGCCTTGTTTCCATGGCGGCCAGGGCCGGCCTTCATCCGTTGCAAATTGCAGCGTAGTGTTCTCGTTGTCTATATCCTGTTTATCCTGAAAACTCAAACAACCCCGAGCCGGATGCCGGCGCACGGAACCTGTTGGCAAACCCTGCTACGTCGGCTGGATTCGTGATGGGAATAGAACATCGGTCGGGGTTGCATATATATAGCCTTGCTTCGTTGCCGGAGGGGTAACGGCCGGGGTTCTCGTAGTGCAGTAACTTGCGCGGGTGATAGGCCTCTCTTGCGGCATTGAACAATGCCTGTGCGTCTTCCCGGTCCGGGTCGCCGACTACCGAGAACTCCACGTAGGCGGCGGTGAGTTTCTCCAGCAGCAGTGCGGTCTGTCCCGTGATCCGGCCTTCCCGGCGCAGGATTTCGGGTGTGGCAACGGCCCGTATGGTGGCTTCGGGGATCTCCGCATAGCCGTCATTTTTTGTATACACCCATAAATCGTAGAGGAAATGCGCGGCGACCGCGTTCAACTCCAGGGGTTTTCTCGGCGGGATGATCGTTGCCGTCTCGTCCGGCGGACTGGAGTAGAACCCGCCGTTTTTCCCGTCATATAGGGTATCCAGCATGGCGTCGGCAATGGTTACCGCGTGTTCCAGCCACTTCGCATCGCCGGTAGCCCGGTACAAGGCCAGCAGGGCAGTGCCCATCCAGGCCTGTGCGCCCAGGTAGGGCTTGTCATGGACTACCAGGGGACGCATCCGCTTGTCATCTGCCGTGGAATCCGTGGCATGTGCCTGCAACATCCAGCCGTGTTCCGTCTTCCTGTTCTGCAATAGTGCGTCAACGGTATTGATGGCGGTGTCCAGGTAACGGTCATCCCCGGTGCTTTCATAGGTAATGATCAAGGCATTAATCAACTCTGCATTCTTGTCGGTATAGGCCGCGTGATCGATGGGCGGGATGCCGTACTCCTGCCGCCCCTCATCATTGCCGATCCGCCAGTAATCTGTGGCGTTCATGCCGTCCGCCAGGCGCGGCGGGTCATCTTCCTGGCTGGTATAGAAGGTGTTGTCGCCGTCTTTCATCCAGTCGTTCAGGAATCTGTCCACCTCGGTGATGCCGGCGAGGTACCTGTCATCCCCGCTGTTGGCGTAGGCATGGGAAAAGGCGATCAAGGCGCTGGCCTGGTTGGCGATGCGTTTTTCCGGCACCGCGTTCAGCCCTTCAAAGCGTGCCGGCGGCTTGTCGAATGAGCGCACGTACACCCCGCCCCAGACGGGGTCTATGGCTTTCAGGTAGGCGGAACTGGTGTTCAGGGCCAGACGTTCCAGTTCGCCGTTGCCGTACATGTGGGCGCGCAGGTACAGGTGTTGCAGGCGGGCGCCCGTGGTGGTGGAGATGCCGTTCTTCGACCAGCCGCCGTGTTCTTCATCCAGCCGGCGATCCAGTTGCGCGCGCAGCCGGTTTCTCAATACGCTGATGCCGGTTTCAACCGGTTCCGGGGGCGCGGAATACGGCGTAAGTTCATCAGGAACAATATCGCCTGCCTGTTTCTGTTCGATAATCTTCTCCAGGATGGGAATGAAATTGCCCGGCCTGCGGTTGCCGGCAAGCGCCAGTACCTGTGTGCCGTCCGCGGTCATGAAAATGGTCGCCGGCCATGACCAGTCGGAGTAACGCTCGCCGATATCCGGCTGTGCTTCCGCATCGGCAACGACCGCAATGAAATGTTCGTTGATCAACTCGATCACGCCGGGGTGCGTATAGGTGGACTCGTCCATCCAGCGGCACGCGGTGCAACCTTCTATGCCCACGTCCAGGATGATCAGTTTGTCCGTCTGCGCAGCCTGCTCGAACGGCGCCTTGCCCCATTGCTGCCAGCGGATTGCAGCGGGCTCGGCAAGCAGGGATGCGGTTACAAGTACCAGCAGGACGCCGGTTTTAAATTTATCTAATATTTTCATCAGAATTCCATGCCGAAGCGTACCATGTACTGCCTGGGCGCGATCAGTTCGTCGCCGGTGGAGCCGACGCCGAAGACGTCGGTGAAGCGGGCGTTGATGCCGTCCTCGTCGGCCAGGTTCATGCCCATCAGGTCGATGTGCCAGGGCCGGGCGTCCGGGGCGAGGGTCAGCATCAGGTTGACGACGTTGTAGCTGGGTACGTCATCGGTCCTCGGGTTGTTGAAGATGCGGTGCTGGAAGCCGTCCCGGTAGATGTATTGCGCGCTGGCCTCGAAGTCGCCCCAGCCGCCCAGCCGGCCCCGGTAGCGCAGCATCACGTCCGCGGTGAAGTTGGGTGTCTTGGCCAGTTCGTTGCCTTCAACGTCCGTCACCGCGGCGGCGCGGGCGCGCTGGATGTCGTCACAGAATATGTTGAAACCGCACTGGGACAGCAGCGCATTGGTGGCGTCATCGGAGCGCACGTTGTCCAGGGCGAGGTGTGATTCGGAGATCTCCGTTTCCAGCCAGGCCAGGCGCGCGTCCAGGGTCAGGCTTTCGGTGATGAAACCCAGCAGTTCCACCTCGGCGCCGTAGATTTCCGACCCGGGCAGGTTGCCGACCCCGCCCTCGAACACCTCGGGATCCGTCGCCTGGTATTGCAGGTTCTTGTAGTCGTAGTAGAACGCGGCGGCATTCACGCGCACCCGGTTGTCGGCAAAGTCGGTCTTGATGCCGGCTTCCCAGGCTTCCACCGTCTCGTCCGCGTAAGTGGGCAGCACCACGATGGGGGCCACGGCGTCTTCCCGGCCGTAGGTCAGGTTGCTGCCACCCGGTTTGAAACCGCGGGTGTAGGACGCGTACACCATAGTGGTATCGTTCAGGTCGAATTCCACTACGCCGCGCCCGGTGAGCTTTTCGCTCCTGGTCTCGAGAATGGCGGTGCCGGCGCGGCCGAAGAAGTTGGTGACTTCAGAGTAGACCTCGTCTTCCGTATAACGCAGGCCGGCGACAAGGCGCAGGGAGTCGGTGAGGTTCCAGGTGCCCTGGCCGTACACGGAGATCGATTCCCGTTCCGGCTTGGAATCGGAGATGAAACCGACTTCTCCACCGAAGTCCAGCACCTCCTCCACGGTGACCGTGCCCGGGCCGTAGGTGCCGTCGGCATTGAGGTCTATGTATTCACGAATGACGAGATCCACCTCGGTATCCAGGTAGAAAACCCCTGCTACCCAGTCCAGCCGGCCGAACAGGGGTTCGGCGGATATCAGGTTGAGCTCCTGGGTAATGGTCTTCTGTCGATAGGTGTCCAGGTCATAAATACTGGGCAAAATAAAGTTGCCCTGGTTTCTCAGGGTTGCCAGGTCGTTACGATCATTGTCTATCACTGTGGAAAGATCATCATCCTGGTAACTGGTCAGCGAGCGTACCGTGAAGACCGGCAAATCCCATTCGGCAATCAGGCTGTATAGCTCGCTTTCCAGTTCAAAACTGTTTTCCCAGTCCTGCGCCAGT
>VYCZ01000244.1 GCA_009843675.1 Gammaproteobacteria bacterium
GTCCAGGGTGCCCTCGAACCGGTCGCCGACCACCATGCCGTAGGGAGTTTTGGCATGATTATCCTTTTCGTCAAACACCGTGACCTCGTATGTTCCCGAGTCGTCGAACCAGTTCGGGTGAACGCTGGCGCTGATGTAATAGTCGCCGCTGGTGTCCGGGGAAAACTCCACCATGGAGTTGACCTGTAGCGATGCGGTGTCGATATCGTCGTTACCGGCAACTTCCTCCCCGTCAGAATTGAAAATCTTCAGTTCGGTATCAAACACAGCCTCGGGACCGATTCCCGTGAGTCTGATGTCATAGCTTTCTCCCGCAACCAGCTCAACCCTGATCCAATCTTCATCGGACTTGTCCGCCAGGACGCCTTCAAAGCTGTCGTTGACGGATATTGTGTACGTGGTCTCGACGGATGCGGCAGCATCCTGAGTCTTATCTTCCACAGAACGTGTCATAGCCTGTCTCCGTAACGTGTTCGTTGGCGCTCATTGGCTTTCTATTCTTTCTCCCAGGGAGTAATAACCGGTAAGCCCGCAGCTGCCAATCACATAGCAGTTGTCTTTATCGATGTGTTGTAATAATTGCGTATTTTCGACTCTAGCAGACCAATCGTGTGTATATTGTGAGCATTAAGAGTTATATTATGAATATTTCGGGAAATAGGCTGAATAAACCCATACTGTCGGCAACCGTTGATGGGGCTGGCCCAGACCACTGCCGACCTAGCCCTTGCCATCAACCCGGCATAAGCTTTTGTAATTGAATGAGCAGCTTCCTGTTCATTACCCTGAGCAATATCGGCGATGCGCTGCTGACGACCCCGGTATTGCAGTTTCTGCACCGGTATGATGAAACTGCGGCTATCGATATCGTCGGCGACAGGCGCTCATCCGAACTGTTTCTGCATTGCCCGTACCGGGGTGAGATTTATCACAAGCAGAAACAGCGGTTTTTACGCGGCGCCCCGGCCCTGCTGTTCGAACTGCGCCGCAAGCGCTACGACCTCGTCGTCGATTTGCGTACGGACATTCTGGCGCGCCTGGTCAGGGCGGATAAACGGCTTAGCAAGACAACGGGCAACGGACAGGGCCACGCTGTTGAGCGGCATTTTGCCGCCATCTCCCCACTGACTGAAGGTGAGGAAATACCGTCCACCACCTTGTGGGTGGGACCGGAGGACAGGGATTATGCGGATGGGGTTTGCCGGCAACTACCTGGGGACAGGTGGCTGTGCATCGGCCCCGGCGCAAACTGGGAGAAGAAGATCTGGCCGGCGGAAAAATTTGTATTGGCGGCAACCGAACTCGGCGACGGGTTGGACGCGCTCGTGCTGCTGGGCAATGACTCCGACAACCGGCAGGCGGAATACATAGCCGCGCGCGTCCAGTTGCCCTGTGTCAACCTTTGCGGCCGCACGACGCTGCTGCAGGCCGGCGCCGTGATGGAACGGACGAGCCTGTTTCTCGGCAATGACTCCGGCCTAGGTCATATGGCAGCCGCCGTCGACACCCCTTCCATTACCTTGTTCGGACCGAGCAACCCGGGCCGCTACCACCCCTGGGGGCCCCGTGCTGCCTGGCTCGCCGCCCCCGACAGCAATATTGAAAACATCCCCGTCAACATCGTCGTGGAAAAAGTCAGGGAGCGCTATTAGGTGTCCCTGCGGGACAATGTTTCCACTGGATTCCCGCCTTCGCGGGAATGACGAATAAATTTCTTTGTCATTTTGCGCAAGATTTTACCCGTAAGAGACTAATTGATCATCCAGTCCCTGCTCCCCAGCCCTTGGCTCCTGATTATACGGTTTCTCCGGTTTGATGTTAGAATTGCGGTTTGAATTGTCGGAAAGCGGGGCAACGCGCAAATGTTGAAGGAGACATCACATGACAATGGCTGATCGCGACGGCGTCATCTGGTGTGATGGCGGACTGGTTCCCTGGAGGGAGGCGAACGTGCACGTGCTTACCCACACGCTGCATTACGGAGTGGGGGTGTTCGAAGGCATGCGCGCCTATGAGACGCCGCGCGGCGTTGCCATTTTCAGGCTGCATGACCACACCCGGCGCATGGAGCGTTCGGCTCACATCCTGGGGATGCGCCTGCCCTACACCTTCGACGAGATTAACGACGCCTGTGTCACGGTAGTGCGGGAGAATGCCCTGTCGGCGGCCTATGTCCGGCCCATCGCTTTTTACGGCTCCGAGGGAATGGGACTGCGCGCGAACAACCTCAGCGTTCATGTAGCGGTTGCCGCTTGGGAATGGGGCGCCTACCTGGGCGATGAGGGGCTGGAGAAGGGCATCCGCATCAGGACGTCGTCCTTCACCCGGCACCATGTCAACATATCCATGTGCAAAGCCAAGGCCGTCGGCCACTACATCAATTCCATACTTGCCTATCACGAAGCACTGGAATGTGGTTACGACGAGGCGCTGTTGCTGGACAACGAAGGCTACGTTGCCGAGGGCAGCGGCGAGAACATCTTTATCGTGCGCGACGGCATGATCTACACCCCGGACCTGACATCCGCCCTGGAAGGCGTGACCCGTGACACCATCCTGGTGTTCGCCCGCGACCTGGGCATCGAAGTAAGGGAAAAACGCCTGACCCGGGACGAGGTCTATATCGCGGATGAAGCGTTTTTCACCGGATCAGCAGCGGAAGTCACCCCCGTAGTGGAACTGGACAACCGGACAATCGGGACAGGCCGGCGCGGACCGGTGACCAGGAAACTGCAAACCATGTTTTTCGACCAGGTTCACGGCCGCAAGGTCCGGCATCCGGAGTGGCTGACCTACGTGGAGGAACCCCGCGAAGTGGCCCAGGCAGTATGAGCGCGGCCGGAGCCAGTACGCCGAATGACAGGCAACATTATGAAATCAGCCGGCGCGACCTGCCCCTGCACTGCCCGCTGCCAGACATGAGCCTGTGGAATTCCCACCCGCGGGTGTACCTGCCCATAGAGCAGACGGGCAAGGCGAAATGCCCATACTGCGGAGCCGAGTTCACACTGGTACCCTAAGACTGACCCGGATTGAACCCCGCCCGCGATCAAGACGAAACCAATCCCGTCATCCTCTGGCAGATCTGTGACGGGAAACGCGGCCACCTGAGCCAGTCTACAGGGTTAATTGAGGCACTACGCCGGCGCGTGCCGCTGGCGGTGCACCAGGTGGCGGCGGCGCCAATGATCCCATCACTGACATCCTGCCTTTCCGGAAAAACTTCATGGGCGCGGGGACTGCCGGCGCCGCAGGTGGCGGTCGGCGCCGGCCACGCAACCCACGGGGCGCTGCTGGCTGCCGGCCGGGCCTACCGGGCCAGGACCGTGGTGCTCATGCGCCCCAGCCTGCCGCTACGCTGGTTTGATTACTGCCTGGTGCCAGCCCATGATGACCCGCCGGCGCGGGATAACGTCATCATAACGGCAGGCGCGCTGAACCCCATGCAGGCAACGCGGAACCACGATCCGGAACACGGCCTGATACTGGTGGGCGGCCCCTCCCGGCATTACCGTATGGATGCGCAGGCGCTGTTGTCCCGCATCGGGCAGGTGCTGGCGCGCCCTTCGCCCCGCAACTGGACCCTGTCCAACTCCCCCCGTACGCCCGAGCAAGTGAACCGGGAATTGACCGGATTCGAAACCGCCGGGGTCAAGGTTGCGCTCTGGAACAGTTGCGGGCCGGGCTGGCTGGCTGATACCCTGGCGCGCTCCCGCGACGTTTGGGTAACTGAAGACAGTGTTTCCATGATCTACGAGGCGCTCACCTCCGGCTGCCGCGTAGCGTTGTTGCCGTTGCCGAGAAAATCCACCGGCCGTCTGCACCGGGCGATCGACCGGCTGCTCGAGGAGGGCTTCGTGAGCGCGCACAACAACCGTGACGTTGGGGTGGAACTGCCCGCTCCGCCCCGGACGCTGAATGAAGCCGACCGGTGCGCCGGACTGCTCTTGAAGAAAGGCCTGTTATCTGAAACACCCGGGTTGGCAACATGCCCCTGACCGTGCTGCAAACGCTGCCGGCCCTGGAGACGGGCGGCGTGGAACGCGGGACTGTTGACGTGGGCGCCGAGCTGGCGCGGCGGGGCCACCGGTCACTGGTCATATCCGGCGGCGGGGCGCTGACGGCTGAACTCTGCGCCGGCGGTTCCCGCCACTACGCCTGGCCTATCGGAAAAAAATCCCCCTTCACACTGCTGCTGGCGTCCCGGCTGCGGCGTTTCCTGCAGGAGGAAAAGGTGGATATCCTGCATGCACGCTCGCGCCTGCCGGCCTGGGTCTCCTACCTGGCCTGGAAAAACATACCGGCGGGAGACCGGCCCGTATTCATCACCACCGTGCACGGCCCCTACCGCGCAGGCCGCTACAGCGCAATCATGACCCGCGGGCAAAAGGTGATAGCCATTTCCAGGTACATCCATGATTACATACTGGCGAATTACCCGGGGGTTGACCCCGGGAAGGTATCGGTCATTCACCGCGGGGTGGACCCCGGACGTTTCCCCTGCGGATACCGCCCCGCCGAAGAATGGCTGGCGCGCTGGCGCATGGACCGGCCCTACCTGCATGACAAGGCGCTGGTTACCCTCCCCGGGCGCATCACCCGCTGGAAGGGCCACACGGATTTTATCGATATCATCGGGCGCCTGAAGCAGGCCGGCGCCCACGTCCACGGCCTGGTGGCAGGCGGCGCGGAGCCGCGTCGGGAGCGATTTCTCAAGGAGTTAATCCGGTCGGTTAACCAGCGGGGCCTGGGAAACGACATCAGTTTCTTAGGATCGCGCGACGACCTGCGCGAAGTACTAGGCGTCTCCGACGTCGTCCTGTCCCTGGCAAACATTCCCGAGGCCTTCGGCAGGACCACGCTGGAAGCCTTGTCGCTGGGGCGCCCGGTCGTCGCCTACGCCCACGGAGGCGCGCAAGAGGTACTGGAGGAAATGCAGCCGGACGGCCTGGTCGAACCGGGGAATACGGCTGCCGCAGCCGGGAAGGTCCTTGACTTCCTCAAGGCCCGGCCGCACATCGCTCCCAACCAGCGCTTCACCCTGGAACGCATGCTGGACAAGACCCTGGCCTTGTACGAAGAGGCACGCGACTGATGAAAAATCCCTTCAGCAACCTTAGAGAAAGGCTTTACCAGCGCTTCATGCATAAATTCTATGCCCGCGACCTGTTGCTGGAACTGCAATTGCAGGCCCGGCGCGAGACACTGGATTACATCAACGCCAACATGCGGCACTGCCTGATCTGCCGCAACAGGCGGGCGCTGTTTGAATATTCGCTGGGCCATGCCGGTCGTGACGGAATGGTTGCCGAACTCGGCGTGGCGCGGGGCGACAGTATCAGGCTGCTGGCCGGGTTGACCGGCGACACCGTTCACGGTTTCGATTCCTTTCTCGGCCTGCCTGAAGACTGGTCCGGTGCCACCCAGAAACTCTGCGCGTTTGCCGGACGCCCGAGGCGTCTCCAGGGAAACGTCAAAATCCATCAAGGCATGTTCTCTGACACCCTGCCGGCGTTCCTCGATAAACATGACCAACCCATGCGCTTCATGCACGTGGACTGCGACCTGTATGCGTCCGCCCGCACCGTATTCGACCTGTTGAAACCGCGCATCGGACCCGGGACGGTGATCGTCTTCGATGAATATTTCAATTACCCGAACTGGCAGGAACACGAGTACAAGGCGTTCCAGGAATATATCGGAGAGGAAGGCAGGAGTTACGAGTACCTGGCCTATTGCGCCAGGGGTGGCTCGGTGGCGGTCAGGATCACGGCCTGATCAACCCGTGCCGGATGGCGACGCGCAGGGACATCCTGATCATCAAGCTCGGAGCACTGGGCGACGTGGTCATGGCGACCGGCCTGGTTGAGCGGATTTTGCGGCACCACGCGCCCCGCCGCTGCATTCTCCTTACCAGTCCCGCCTACGCCGGATTATTTCCCGGCCTGGAGTTGAAGACTTTCGACCGCAGCAGCCTGCAGTCCACCCTGGCAACGGTGCAGTGGATACGCAAACAGCGGTTTCAGCGGGTATACGACCTGCAGTCAAACGACCGCAGCGGCGTAATGTGCGGCCTGTCGGGTATACCGGAGCGGGTTGGCAACCACCCGCGTTTTCCCTACAATCTGCACCCGGAGAGCCGCTACGCGGGCCAATGCCATATCCACGCCAGGATGCTGGAAGTACTTGAGGCCGCGGGCGTCTCCACGGACGCAGTCGCCCCCCGCCTGCACCACTCCGATCAGGATCGGGACAAGGTCCATACATGGTTACGGGAACAGGGCCTGGCAGACCGTAAACTTGTCATCATGCACGCCGGCGCCAGCGCCCGGCGTCTGGAAAAACGCTGGCCCTACTTCCGGGAACTGGCCGAATCCCTGGCGCAGCGCGGTTTTCTTACTGTCTGGGCAGGCGGGGAGGACGACAGACACACAAACGCCGACCTGGCGCGCGTGACCGGCGTTGATGCGAGCGCCGCCTTCTCGTTCCTGCAACTGGTTGCCCTGACGGAGCACGCCCTATTTGCAGTCACCAACGACTCCGGGCCCATGCACCTGCTGGCCTGCGGTTCCATTCCGGTCTACGGCCTGTTCGGTCCGAGCGACTGGCGCCGCAACCACGCGGTCGGCCAGCGCGACCGCGTCCTGTCACTGAACAGGCATGAGCCCGTATTCAGGGAAACCGGCCTGGCGGAACTGAAACCCGGACAAGCGCTGCGGCAACTGGAACGGGACGGTGTCCTGTGACCGGCCGGTGATGTGTGTTAGGATACACCCAATGAGAGACATCCATGCCAACTGAAATTCCGCCCGCATCCCCTGCGCCCGCGGATCGGTTGATTGTCGCTCTGGATTTCGACAGCGCCGCAAAGGCCAATCTCCTGATCGAAAAGCTGGAAGGCACGGTCAATTTCTACAAAGTAGGCTGGCAACTGTTCCTCGGCGCAGGCTGGCCGTTCATCAAGGCCCTGCTGGAAGCCGGCAGAAAAGTTTTCCTGGACCTGAAAATCAATGATATCGACCGCACCGTAGAGGCTGCGCTGGCCAACATGCCCAACGAATTCGCCGGCAGGCTGGAACTGCTGACCATCCACGGCGGCAGTGCCACGGTGGCCGCAGCCAGACGGGGACGGGGAAACAACGGCAAACCTTACCTGTTGATGCTTACCGTGCTGTCCAGCATGGACGCCGCGGACCTGAAGGAGCTTTCCCCCGACGGGGCCATGCCGGACACGGACGCCATCGTCCTGCGCCGGGCGCGGCAGGCCCTGGATGCAGGCTGTGAGGGCTTGATCGCATCCGGATCTTCCGTGTGCGCCCTGCGCCGGGAGTTATGCGACCGGGAGTTCCTGATCGTTACCCCGGGCATCAGGCCGGCCGACAGCGGACATGACGATCACAAACGCACCCTGACACCCGGCCAGGCGATCGCCGACGGCGCGGACTACCTGGTGGTCGGCCGCCCGATCACGCAATCACCCGACCCCCTGCGAACCGCGCAATCCATCATCGCCGACATGGAAACAGCGCTGGACGGATAACAGGTTGCTCGCCGGGATAGCGGCACATCCGGTGCCCGTCAGTGCTATGATTAATAATAAAAATCAACCTTCACTCTTGCTGAGGAGGACAACATCATGATCGCTGAAGTTAACCCCAAACAAGCCTGGAATATACTCCGGGAAAAACCGACTGCAATCCTGCTGGACGTACGCTCGAAGGTCGAGTTCGATTACGTGGGCCACCCCGTCGACGCCGTCCATGTGCCCCTCCAGGAGGCGCCGGACTGGCAGACCGACCCCGATTTTGTGCAAAAGGTCATCGAGCGGCTGGGCGAGTCAAGCAGGGACATTACGATCCTCACCATCTGCCGCAGCGGCAAACGCTCCATGCTGGCGGCACAACTGCTGGAGGCGCAGGGCTATACACACACGGCGAACATCGCCGAAGGCTTCGAAGGCGACCTGGACGAAAACCGCCACCGCGGCAACGTGAACGGCTGGCGCTTTCATGGGTTGCCGTGGGAGCAGACTTGATTCCTATACTTCTATCCCTACGATAACAAGGGGCACCGCCGGCACGCCGCGACCCTGTCGGCTAACATTGTATAACTCCCCTTCGTAGCAGGATACGCCGGAACTCATCTGGGATTGCAGTTGTTTCATCGGTAATATCGCTACGCCTACGTCAATCTTGTCGTCCATATAATAAGCGAGATGTTTGACAAAAAGATCGTATGCCCCGAAGGAGTATTTCCCGAACTGTACCTCAATTGCCGCCCTGTCTTTCACAAAATCGGTCTGCTCGTAGCTGGAAATCGGGGACGAACCTGTATGTTCGATCTCCTCCCTTTTCTGATCAGGGGACATAGCAATCCAACTCTGTGCCCATTGCTTATCTTCAAGGAGACTCTTAAACGACTTGTTCATTTCAATGGGGCTGTAAAGCAATTGGCCCTTCATGGTTTTTTCTTTTGAAACTTCAGTCTTACAGACGTCCCCGTCAACCTCCTGTATGACATCCTGTATTTCCTCCCAAAGTTGTGGTTTATGGACAAGCAGATATTCCAGTCCGTTCATGTGAGAATGGGCTTCAACTATTCTCATAACATACTCGCCCGGACTTTACAGCAATCTTTCTAATTGAATCGAACATCATTTTTCCCTAGCTCGTTTTTCCGGTGTATCGGTCCGTTCCGGCCTGAGGAAGCAATCATCCAGAACCTGTCTACAATATCATACATCCCACCCTGGTTTGCTGACAATGCAATTGTTCCTAATACGCATCAAGAAAGGCCCTTGCCTTCCGCCAGAAAGCGGGGTTACGAGGCCTCCCACCCGGATTTCCCTGAAGACCTCGTCTACCATATAATCATGACGATCACGCAACTTGGACTGGAAATGAAAAAATACCATGCAATATGGAAATTGTGGTCGCCACAGTTGATGCTGAGCGGCTTGACGGAGGAAAACGTTCATACGGGCGCCAGACGCGCCTACCGGGAAATGGGCTGGTGGGAGAACCGGAACCGTGAATTTCCGGCTACGTATCCAGAGTAATATCCTATTAGATAATGTTCAGGGTGAATCAAATTGTCTGAAAAAAGTACAGATGAAGTAAAAGAAGAAATTGAGTATCAAACGATTGCTGAGTTTCTTGAGAGTACTCCGCCGAATCGAGTCATACATATCTCGGACTTAGCAGAAAGGAAACAAAGTCGGTATGGTGAATACATTGCAATACGTACGCCAGAAATACAACTGCACTGTGATCATGAGAGGTGTAATGGGGTACGATTTTTCCGGTGCATATCAGATAACAAAAAAGAATTAAATAGTGAAGATTATAGGTTTTTCTATGTCACATATCTCTGTTCAAACTGCCAGCGCGTTCGAAAAACGTTCTCACTTGCGGCCGAACTCGATACAGACAATCAGCTTCAAGGGAGGTGTTATAAATTCGGCGAACTACCAACATACGGGCCACCTGTCTCACCAAAGTTAATAAATCTCATTGGCCCAGATCGCGATGAATTCTTAAAAGGAAGGAGGTGTGAGAACCAAGGCTTGGGGGTTGGCGCGTTCATATATTATCGGAGAGTAGTCGAGAACCAGAAAAATCGTATTCTGGGTGAGATCATCAAAGTGTCAAAAAAAATTGGGGCGACTGAAGACACAATCAATAAATTAGAAACGGCCATCAAAGAGACGCAATTCAGCAAAGCATTAAATATTGCACAAGATGCAATGCCAGAGAGTTTACTGATAAATGGTCACAGTCCCATATTGCTCTTACATTCTGCCTTAAGCAAGGGCGTACATGAGTTAACCGATGAGCAGTGTCTCGAATTTGCAGGCAGTATCAGGGTTGTACTAGGTGAGCTGTCTGACAGGCTGGCACAGGCATTAAAAGATGAGGCAGAAGTAATGAAGGCACTGTCAACATTAATGAACCAAAAGAAGAAATGACAAAGGCATCAACCTAACAATTCCTATCTTTGTGAACATAATATTTCCATGTTCAATAGGGCTGATCGCACCAAATGGCTGAAATAGACATCTTACTCCAAGGG
>VYCZ01000006.1 GCA_009843675.1 Gammaproteobacteria bacterium
ATTCAGTCGTACCCACTGCATGTCCTCCTCCTCGAGCAGTTTTTTCCATAAGGATGCAGGATCATCGGTGAAGATGAGGGAAGTATCCGCCCTGGACAACAGCCAGTCGCCGCGCAGCAGCTCGCGTTCCAGTTGCCCGGGATACCAGCCGGCATAACCCGCATACAGGCGGATGCGAAACTGCCCGAGTTCCCGGTCCAGCAGATTTCGCACGCCCTGGAGGTCGTCGATTTGAAAGACATTCCCGACAACGGAATGATAATCACCGAGATCGGCATCCGTCTGTACCAGGATGCGCAGGTTGTTCAACCTGACCGGACCGCCCAGGAAAAGCTGCGAAGAACCCGGGTCCAGTCCCTCCAGTTCTGGGAGAATCTCATGCGCGGGTTTGTCAAGCGGACGGTTAAGCACCAGGCCGACAGTCCCGGTTTCCTCGTATTCCGTAATCAGTAGCACGGTCCCGGCAAAATTGGGATCGGGCATGGACTTTTTGGCGATAAGGAACACGCCGCGAGCGAGTCTTACCTGCTCGTCCGTTTCCTGTGCCTGGAGGGCCGCGGGATGTCCGCCGGCCGGCGCGGCAAGCTGTCTGGAATTCCCGGCAGCGATACCCATGTCCGGCACTATGACGAGGGCCAGTAAAATCACCGTCATGGACAGGTCTGAGCCGCCCGGCAGCTTCCTGGAGGCGAATTTATGATACATTTTGTCCTACCGGTAACAATTCAACCCATTATAAGTAACAAAAAGCCATGCACAACACATTAATTCAAGCACATACGCTGAACAGGCGCCTGTCCGATCCGGACTGGGTAATCGTGGACTGCCAGTATGACCTGGCGGACAAGGATGCAGGTTATCAGTCTTACCTGGCGGGGCATATTCCCGGCGCCGTTTATGCCGGACTGCACAAGGACCTCAGCGGCAGTCAACCCGTCACTGATAGCGGCAGGCATCCTGTGCCGTCCACGGAAGAGCTTGAAGAAAAACTCTCTGCAATGGGGATAGAAAACCACAGCCAGGTGGTGGTTTATGACCGCTCGGGCGGCGCCTTCGCGGCGCGCCTGTGGTGGTTGTTGCACTATGCCGGTCATGATCGGGCAGCGGTCCTGGATGGAGGCCTGGGCGCCTGGACGCAGGCCGGTTACGAACTGGATACGGAAGAGCCTCAAGCCGTTGCCGGAAATTTCAAGGCCATGATCAACACCGGACGCCTGGTCCGGGTGCACGAAGTGGCGACCATACCCCGACTCATTGATTCCCGCGAACCGAAAAGATACAGCGGAGAAACGGAACCGCTGGACCGGGTGGGCGGCCACATTCCCGGAGCGCTTAACCGACACTGGAAAGACAACCTGGACGAGCACGGAAAGTTTTTACCCCCCAATAGCCTTCGCCCGGCCTTGGGTGACGTTTATGGGGACGCGCAACCGGAAGGCGTCACGTTTTACTGCGGTTCCGGCGTTACCGCATGTCATAACCTGTTGGCGGCTGTCCATGCCGGTTATCCCTTGCCCAGGCTGTACGCCGGTTCATGGAGTGAGTGGTCTTCCGACCCGGCGCGGCCTGTAGCGATCGGATACGAAGCTGGTGGATAGGATAAAGCTGTTAAGTTGCCTGCTGGATAACGAATACCATTCGGGCAACGGTTTGTCGGCCCGCCTGGGTGTGAGCCGGACGGTTATCTGGAAGGGGATCAAGCAACTCCGCGGTTATGGGCTGGATATAGAAGCCAGGCATGGAAAAGGTTATCGACTGCATGATGAGATCGACCTGCTGGACCGGACTGAAATCCTGGGCGAACTGGGACAACCTGCAGGTAGCTGCAGTATGGATGTCCTGTTTGACACCGAATCAACCAACCAATGTCTCACAGACCTGTTCGGACAACCTGAACTGCACAAGCGTATTGTGCTGGCCGAATATCAGCACGGCGGCAAGGGACGGCGCGGCAGGAACTGGATGTCCCCTTTCGCGCGCGGGTTGTACCTGTCATTGGGATGGCGCTTCGACATGGCTCCGGCCTCGTTGAACGCCTTGTCCCTGGCCTCGGGCGTTGCCGTGGCGCGGGCATTGGCTGAGGTGGGCATATCCGGGCTTTCCCTGAAATGGCCCAATGACCTGATCCTGGCCGATAAAAAAGTGGGCGGCATCCTGCTGGAAGCGCGCAGTGAGACGGCGGCTTCCTGCGATGTGGTGATCGGCATCGGGATCAACATCCGTCTGGATGAAGAAACGAGAACCGGCCTGGATCAACCCGCCACCGACCTTGCCGGTCATTGTCACAGCCTGCCGTCCAGGAGCAGGTTGGCGGGCAGGATCATTGCAGGGTTGTTTTCGATGCTGGAGCGCGTCGCCTCCGGCAGTATGGGGGAATACGTGGCACAATGGAAAAGTCTTGACTATCTTTCGGGCAGGCAGGCGGAGCTGCACATGCCGGGCCAGGTTGTGCGCGGTCATGTCAGGGGGGTGGATGATAACGGCCTGTTACTGCTGGAAACCTGCGGCAATATCGAAAAATTCAGCAGCGGGGAACTTCGGGTAAGGGCAGTTTAGGATGCTCTGAACAAGTCCATCCTGGACTTGTCAGAGCACGCAATACAAAAATGCGATTTTTGTTTTGCTCACAAAATCAATGCCTTACAGTCATTGATTTTGACGGCACATCCCTGTACCGTAGGAACCTCTGATTAGGTCAGAGGTTCCTTTATTGAACTTACTTGCAGATATCGGCAATACCCGGGTCAAGTGGGCTTGCGCCGACAACAAAACCCTGTTCGGCCACGGCGCTTTTACCTATACACAGGATACGCTTTCCGAACTGCTCCGGCATAACTGGCGGGAGCTGGCTCGACCGGAACAGGTATATTTTGCCAGCGTGGCCAATGCCGGCGTCACTGAGCGAGTGTACGGGTTTGTCCGGTCTGCCTGGAAGCTGGAAGCGCAGCAGGCAGTAACCGAAAAGGAACGCGGGGGGTTGCGGAATGCCTATGACGACGTGGCGGCAATGGGTGTGGACCGATGGCTTGCGATGCTGTCAGCCTGGAGCAGGTATAAAAAACCGCTTTGTGTCATTGACAGCGGCACCGCGCTCACGGTCGATATCATCCTGGGAGATGGGCAACATGCCGGCGGATTCATACTGCCCGGGTTGTCTCTCATGGCGGCGGCGCTCGCACGGGAAACCCATGGGATTCGCAGGCGCCAGGAACAGGACCCGGAACCGGAATACGGCCGTTCCACCGCAGCCTGCATCAGCAACGGATTTGCATTTGCACTGGCGGGCCTGCTGGACCGCTGCTTCAGTAAAACCAGGGAAGAGCAGGGCGTCGAACTGCTTTCCGTAATTACGGGCGGAGCAGCGGAACAGACGCTGCCCCTGGTGCCCGGTCAGCATATACATGAACCTCATCTCGTCCTGCAGGGCCTGAATCGGAGGTTCAACAGGTAGATGATTATGAAATGGGTGGCCTTATTATTGCTTGTCGCAAACCTGATGTACCTGGGCTGGGAACTGGACCGCGGGACCAGGGCGCTTGTAGCGAACAGTCCGCCGCCCCTGAAGATTCCTGCGGGGGCGGGAACCTTGAAAACAATCGATGAAACTGCCGGGCTGCAGGAGTTGAAGCCTGTCTACGGATGGCAGCAACCACGGCGAGTCCTGTTACCGTCCGGCGCCAGGGAAACACTGTAGTCCGTCATTCCGGGCTTGACCCGGAATCCAGTGGAATAATGGGTCGCCGGAGGCGACTCTTTGTATGACTGGATTCCCGCATTCGCGGGAATGACGAAAAGGGGACGCGCGAATTTCGTTATACAGAACTCAATGCGATCCCCGAAAAAATAACCATGCCTACCCAGTTATTATTAAGAAAAGCCTTGAAACACATGCCCGGCTTCCGGTCATAAATCAGATGTTGCTGGTATATGAACAGAATTGCAACGCACAGCAACGCCGCATCATAGACTGCGCCCAGCCCGGCCTGGCGGCCGATACTGTACAGGGCGGTAATAAACATGACCTGTATGATGCCGATAACTACGCGATCCGCATCATCCAGCAGTATCGCAGTGGATTTCAGTCCGATACGTAAATCATCTTCCCGGTCCACCATGGCATACATGGTGTCAAAGATTAGTACCCAGAGCATGTTCGCGGCGAAGATCAGCCAGGCAATTGCCGGCACACCGCCGGTGGAGGCGGCGAATGCCATGGGAATACCCCAGCTGAATGCAAAGCCGAGAAAAACCTGCGGCAGGTAGGTGTAGCGTTTCATGAAGGGATACAGCACTGTAATACAGACCGCGAAGATTGATAACAATACGGTCAGAAGGTTGGTGGTAAGCACCAGCAGGAAAGCGCACAGCGCCAGAACTGCGATGACGCCGCGGGCCTCCTTTGCCGAAACCCTGCCGGTCGCGACAGGGCGGTCCCTGGTGCGCTCGACGTAGCGGTCGAAATCCCTGTCAACCAGGTCGTTGACGACTACCCCGGCGGACCGGGTGAGGAACACACCCGGGACGAACACCACCAGTAAATGCAATGTCGGCATGCCCGCGTTGGCAATCCACAAGGCCCAGAGTGTGGGCCATAACAGCAACAGCCAGCCGATGGGTTTGTCCAGGCGGATCAATTGCGCATAAACGGCGGACTTCACCTTTATTGTTTGACGGTGTCTTGTCAGACTTTGCCGAAGTCGATTTTGGTGCTCAGCCATCTCGATACCAGTTTATTCACCCGTTCCGGGCTTTGCGACAGGATAATGTCAGCGGCTTGCCGGACCTTGGGGATCAGGTGTGCATCCCGCACGAAATCGGCGATGTGCAACTCCGGCAAACCCGTCTGTCTTGTCCCCAGAATTTCCCCGGGACCGCGCAGTTCCAGGTCGCTCTGTGCAATCGCAAACCCGTCATTGGTTTCCCGCATCCTGTTCAATCTTACCCGGGCATTATCCGACAGCGGTGTCTGGTAGAGCAGGACACAATCGCTTGCCTGGGAACCCCGGCCGACCCTGCCGCGTAACTGGTGCAACTGGGACAGTCCCAGACGCTCGGCATTCTCAATGATCATCAGGCTTGCGTTGGCAACATCAACACCCACCTCTATCACCGTGGTCGCTACCAGCAGGTCTGTGTTACCGGCCTTGAAATGTTCCATCACTGTCTCCTTGTCGGCGTTTTTCATTCTGCCGTGGATCAGGCCGACGGTTAAGTCCGCCAATTGCCGGGCCAGGTGTTTCTGAATGTCTTCAGCCGCCTGTAACTGCAGTGTTTCCGAATTTTCTATCAATGTACATACCCAGTAAGCCTGCCTGCCCTGTTTGCAGACTTCATGGATACGTTCGATGACTTCTTCCCGTTTTTCATTTGAGATCACCGTTGTCTTGATCGGGCGGCGTCCGGGGGGCAACTGGTCGATTACGGAAATATCCAGGTCTGCGAACAGGGTCATAGCAAGTGTCCTGGGAATAGGTGTCGCAGTCATAATCAACTGGTGGGGTTGCCGGGTTTTTTCCATGCCTTTTTCCAGCAGGGCGAGGCGCTGGTCGACACCGAAACGGTGCTGCTCGTCGATAATGATCAAGCCGACATTGCCGAATGCAACCTGGTCCTGGAACAACGCGTGGGTGCCTACCACAACCATCGGCCGGGCGGAATTCAACTGCGCCAGCACGTCATCCTTCTCATTGCGCGACTGTTTCCCCGTCAGCAGGGACACCGGGATACCGATAGGTGAGAACCATTGCCTGATATTGAAATAATGCTGGTCCGCAAGTATTTCCGTAGGAGCCATCAGGGCAACCTGGTAGCCGGAACGGATAACCAGCAGGGCGGCGATAGCGGCCACCACGGTCTTTCCGGAACCGACATCGCCCTGGACCAGGCGCAACATCGGCGCGGGTTTCTGCATGTCCCTGCGGATTTCTCCCAGGACCCGTTTCTGCGCGCCCGTCAGTTCGAAAGGCAGGTTGTCCAGGAAGGTCCTGATCCTGCCGTCAGCCTTGCTGCCGATGACGAACGAGGCCCGCGCCTGGACCGTTTTCCTGATCAAGCGCAGGCTCAAGTGGTGCGCCAGCAGTTCCTCGAAAACCAGGCGTTGCTGGGCCGGGTGGTGGCCGTCCGTCAGGCTGTCCAGGTCCGCATCCCTCGGCGGCCTGTGTACGAACCGTAATGCCTGGTCCAGGTTGAAAGTGGAAAACTGTTGCAGAATCCGGTCCGGCAGCAATTCGGCCACACCGGTGTTGTCCCTGGACATGGTTTCAAGCGCCTGGCCAGTCAGGTTGCGCAACTTGAACTGGGAAACTCCCTGGGTTAACGGGTATACGGGTGTCAGCGTCTGCTCCAGGTGGACGTCTTCGTCGGCGTCCACCCGCCGGTATTCGGGATGGACCATTTCCAGTGCATGGTTGACGCGCCTTATCTGGCCCCAGCAGCGCAGGCACATGCCTTGCTTCAAGCCGGCCTGCTGCGCCCGGGTGAAATGAAAAAACCTGAGGGTTATGGCGCCGGTACCGTCGCTGATACGGCACAGCAGGCTTCGGCGCCGTCCTGCCGGCATCTGGATCAGTTCAATCGTCCCCTGGCACAAGGCGCTGTCGCCGGACCTCAGGCTGCCGATGGGAACAAGCCGGGTCCGGTCGATATACCGATGGGGAAGGTGAAACAACAGGTCCTGAACCTTGCGGATTCCCAGGTGTTGCAAGCGTTCACCGGTCCGCGGACCGACACCTTTCAAGGCGCTGACGGGTGCGCCAAGCGTCGGGAGTTTGTCCTGTTTGAGATTTATCTTCTGCTGATCCTGGATACGTGACGGATGAGCCTGATCCGCCTGATGATGTTGGCCAGGTGCACCCGGTCGGTGACTTCCACGACAAATTTCAGGGTCGTATAACGGTCATCCTTGTCGTGCATTTCCACACTGACGATATTGGCGTTGCAGGCGGCAATTTCCGTGGCGATCTTGGCCAGAACACCGCGCTGGTTGGTGACTTCCACCCTGATGTTGGTGGGGAAGCTGCCGTCAATCTGCTCTTCCCAGGCAACATCGAGCCATTTATCCGGATGATTTCTGAATTCCGTAACGTTCGGACAGGTCTGGTGATGCACGACAATGCCGCGGCCCGTCGTGACGAATCCCAGGATCGGATCGCCGGGGATGGGCAGGCAGCACTTGGGAAAGTTGACGACCATGCCCTCGGTCCCGCTGATGCTCAGCGGCGCATTATTTTTTCCTGCTCTCTTTCGGGCCGGTACCGGTTTCTCCGTGAGTTGCCTTGCGACCAGGGCGGCAATCCGGTTGCCCAACCCTATTTCCTGCAGTAATTCATTCCGGTCGTCCAGGTTGAATTCCTTCAGCAGTTTGGTCCATTGGGCAGGCTTGACTTCATCATACCCGGAGGAGAATGTTTTGAGCTCCCTGACAAGCAGGCGCTTGCCAAGGGAGCGCGCCTCGCTCTTACGGAGGTTTTTCAGGTAGTGCCTGATATTTGTCCTCGCTTTCGCCGTAACGGCAAAGCTCAACCAGGCGGGGTCCGGTTTTGCCCCGGGCGCGGTAATGACTTCGATGGTCTGTCCCGTAACAAGGTGAGTGCTCAGCGGCGCCAGGCGCCGGTCAATTCTGACCCCCACGCAACTGTTGCCTACGTCGGTGTGAATTGCGTAGGCAAAGTCCACGGCCGTCGCCCCCTTTTGAAGTTCGAAGATATCCCCCTTGGGTGTAAACGCATAAACGGATTCAGGGAACAGGTCGATTTTGACATGGTCCAGGAAGTCCTGGGGATTGCCTGCCGTAGTCTGCATTTCCATGACGTGCTGCAACCATTCACGGGCGCGTTTGTGCGCGCCGGTGCGGTCCGAAGTCGGACCCGACTTGTACAACCAGTGAGCCGCAATGCCCACTTCGGCAACGTCGTTCATGTCATTTGTCCTGATCTGTACTTCCAGGGGCACGCCGTACGGGCCGAACAGGACGGTGTGCAGGGACTGGTATCCGTTTGACTTGGGAATCGCCACATAGTCCTTGAATTTACCCGGAACCGGGCGGTACAGGTTGTGTACGGTGCCGACCACGCGGTAACAGGTATCTACTTCATCGACTATAATACGAAAGGCATAAACATCGTGTACCTCGCTGAAGGACAGGTCCTTTTCCAGCATCTTCCGGTAAATGCCGTACAGGTGTTTTTCCCTGCCGATTACCTTGGCCGGAATTTTCTCCTGTCTCAGCCGGCGTTTGATGGAGTTTCTTATCTTGTCGATTATCTCCTTGCGATGCCCCCTGGCCTTGATGATCTGCTCGTTCAGGATACGGTAACGAAGAGGGTAGAGCGTTGCAAAGCCCAGGTCCTCCAGTTCCAGGCGAATGCTGTTTATCCCCAGGCGCTGGGCAATCGGCGCATAGATCTCCAGGGTTTCCCTGGCGATGCGCCGCCGCTTGGCCGGCTCCAGGGCGCCCAGGGTTCGCATGTTATGCAGGCGGTCGGCCAGTTTCACCATGATCACGCGGATATCATTGCTCATGGCCATCAGCATCTTGCGAAAGTTGTGAGCCTGGGCCTCCGCATGTGAATCAAATTCAACCTGGGTCAGTTTACTGACGCCATCAACCAGTTCCGCGACACCCTTGCCGAAGCGGCGCACGATTTCTTTTTTGTCGATGGCGGTATCTTCGATGACGTCGTGCAGTATGGCTGCTGCCAGGGTCTGGTGATCCATATGCATATCACCGAGGATGCCGGCCACTTCCAGGGGGTGGCTGATGTATGGTTCACCACTTTTCCGGTGCTGTCCTTCGTGTGCCGAGGCGCTGAACTCATAGGCGCGGCGTACCTTTTCAACCTCATCAGAGGTGAGGTAGCCGCCTATCCTTTTCTCGAGTTCGGAAATGGTCGTCATAACGGAAAGTATAACCCGAGTTGCCGGAAAAAGGGGAAAACCGGCCTGCGGCTGCAGGGACCGACAACGGTTCAGAGCGTGCCGGGGGAGGGTCTGTGGCTACCGGCAGGGGGCCGGATCAGAACGAATCCTCATTCGGCAGTTCTGCCGGGTCTACCGTCTGGAATTCGATATCTTACATATCAGGCTCAAACCGGGGCTTCCCGATGGCTTCGCTATTCTCGTGGGTTACTACTCCTTCCGCGATTTCCCTCAACGCCATCACCGTGGGCTTGTCCGACTGGTCTTCAATAAGGGGGTCGCTGCCCATCAGGAGCTGGCGGGTGCGCTTGCTTGCCAGCAGAACCAGGTCATAGCGGTTTTCAATATTTTCCAGGCAGTCTTCTACCGTCAGTCTTGCCATGTGAATTCCTGCGTAATCAGAGTTTCGCCAGTTTACCGGCAGTTCCGCTTCATTGCAACAGTTGCCCGAGCAATGATTCATAATAATCCCGGTGCCTGTGGTGGTCATGACGGGCGCCGAGAATGATGGCAGACAGTTGTTTCAGCGTTCTGTCAAAAAAATGATTGACTACCAGGTAGTCGAACTCTCCATAATGTTCTATCTCGCTTACGGCATCCTGCATACGGCGCTGGATATTCCGATCATCATCGCCCCGCCCCTTCAACCGCTCTTCCAGGGCAGCAAGGGAAGGGGGAAGGATAAAGATATTGACGGTATCCTTGATAATGGAACGTACCTGTTGCGCTCCCTGCCAGTCGATCTCCAGGATGATGTCCTTCCCGTCCGCCAGTTGCTCTTGTACCCAGGTGTGCGATGTGCCGTAAAGATGATCAAAAACGGTAGCATGCTCCAGGAACGTGTTTTGCTCAAGCAAGGTCCGGAATTCGTCTTCACCGACGAAGAAATAATCCACCCCGTGTTTCTCACCGGTCCGAGGGGGCCGGGTCGTATGGGAGATAGAAACCGCCAAATCGGGAACGGCATCCACCAACTCACGCACAAGGGAACTCTTACCGGCGCCGGAAGGCGCGCAGATGATAAACAGGGTGCCTTTGAGTTTGTTGGCGGACATTTAATACAGGAGTATTTGCTAATGTGTAAATTCCGGGGATAGACTTAAGCCTGTCCCCCGCCAGCGTTACATTTTGTCGGGGTGTACAGATCCC
>VYCZ01000175.1:0-4390 GCA_009843675.1 Gammaproteobacteria bacterium
GGGCGTGGTCGCGGTAGGCGTATTGATGACGGTGTACGTCACCTTCGGCGGCATGATCGCAACCACCTGGGTACAGATCATCAAGGCAGCATTACTGGTCGGCGGCGGCACCATACTCGCCATCGGGGTGCTCGTTACCTTTGATTTCAACGTCGGCAGGCTGGCCGGACTGGCCGTAGAAACGCATCCCCGGGGGCTTGCCATCATGCAACCGGGATTGCTCTACCGGGATATCGTTTCCGTAGTTTCCCTGAGCCTGGCATTTATCGGCGGAACCGCCGGACTGCCCCACGTCCTGATGCGGTTTTTTACCGTGCCGGACGGGGTGCAGGCCAGGCGCTCCGCGGCCTGGGCCATGGGCATCATCAGTTACTTCCAGTTTGTGGTGGTGTTCATAGGCCTGGGCGCCATAGTGCTGTTGACCGGCAACCCGGAATTCACCTCCGGCGGACTGGCGTTACGCGGCGGCAGCAACATGGCGGCGGTTCACCTCTCGCAGATCATCGGCGGCAACATCTTCATGGGTTTTATCTGCGCGGTCGCGTTCGCTACCATCCTTGCCGTGGTTTCAGGCCTGATGTTATCCGCTGCCGCGACCATTTCCCACGACCTGTATGCCGGCGTTATCCGCAAAGAGGATTGTAGCGACGCGGAGGAATTGCGCGTGTCCAGGTTGACCGTGGTGCTGTTGAGTCTCACCGGCATTTCACTGGCAATTCTGTTCAAGGGACAGAACGTGGCAGTGCTGGCCACCTTGCCGCTGGTGATCGCGGCCAGCGCCAACTTTCCCATCCTGTTCCTGTTCATGTACTGGAAGGGGTTTACTACCCGGGGCGCCCTTTATGGCGGTTATACGGGATTATTGCTGGCAGTCTGCCTGATTATCCTGGGGCCGACAGTCTGGGTAAACGTGCTGGGGCACGAACGACCGCTGTTCCCCTACGCCTTCCCGACGCTGTTTTCCATGGGTGCGTGCTTCCTGCTTGCCTGGTTGTTTTCGATTACTGATAAAAGCCCGCGCGCGGCGGCAGAAGCAGATGCGTTTGCCGAACAACTGCGCCGCTCGCAACTGGGAGAACTCTCCCGTGCCTGACCGGCGCGCGACAAGGATTACCGAATGACGACTGTCTACAACGAGTTCCTGAAAACCGGGAGCAAGGTCTCCTCCCAGGCTTTTCTGCACATCCCGCGCCAGGCTGCCGGGGAATACCATGACGGACCTGTCGATTACACGTATGAACAGGCCTTGCGGGCCGCTGATGTCCTGAGTGAACAATACGCCGGCGCCGGGTACGGGCGCGGCTTGCGCGTGGCCGTCATGCTGGACAACCGGGCCGAATTTTTCCTGCATCTCCTGGCCCTGAACAAACTCGGAGTCAGTGTGGTACCGGTCAATTCCGGTTTCCTGCCGCGGGAAATCGCATACGTCATCAACCACAGCGACGCCTGCCTGGTCCTGTGCCTGCCCTGTCACCGGGACAAGGTGCGTACGGCGCTCGCCGGCCAGGATACGGACATACCCGTTACGGATACCGAATCAATGACCCGGCTCCCCCCCTGCGGCGGTACCGCGCAACCGGGCGCGCCGGACAAGGATACGGAGGTGGCAGTGCTGTATACTTCAGGGACCACCGGGACGCCCAAGGGTTGCATGCTGAGCAACGAATACTTTACCTGCATGGGAGAATGGTATGCCGGTATTGATGGTTACTGCCGCCTGGCATACGGGGAGGAACGGATGCTGACGCCGCTGCCGCTGGTGCACATGAACGCGTTGTGTTCCATGATGGCGATGATCATGAGCGGCGGCTGCATCATCCAGCTCGACCGGTTTCACGCGTCCAACTGGTGGGAAACGGTGCGTGAATCCGGAGCGACCTGCCTGCATTACCTCGGCGTGATACCGGCAATCCTGCTGAACCAGTCTGAAACGGAGCATGACAACGTAGGCCCGCAGGTCAAGTTCGGTTTCGGCGCCGGCGTCGACCCGAAGCACCTGCAGCGTTTTGAAGAGCGCTTCGGCTTCCCCCTGGTGGAAGGCTGGGCCATGACCGAGACCGGCACCTATGTCTGTATCACCGCGAACAAGGAACCGCGCCACATCGGGACGCGTTGTATAGGCAAGGCGCCTGAATCCGTCGAGTACCGCCTGGTGGATGAGCAGGGGAACGATGTTGCCCGGGGCGAACCGGGGGAACTGCTGATCCGCGCCCGGGGGGACAACCCGCGCAAGGGGTTCTTCTCCGGTTACTACAAGAACCCGGAGGAGACTGCCAGGGTCTGGGAAGGGGGTTATTTCCACACGGGCGACGTGGTGCGCGTCAGTGAGGACGGCTCGTTTCATTTCGTGGACCGCCGCAAGAACATCATTCGCCGCAGCGGCGAGAACATCGCCGCAGTGGAAGTGGAAAACGTGCTGTTCCAGCACCCTGCCGTCGCCAACTGCGCGGTAACGCCGGTTTACGATGAAACCCGCGGCGAGGAAGTGGGCGCCTGCATCATACTGACCGAGTCGCTGAAAGCGCGTTTTGCAGATGACCGGGACACGGCGGAAACCCTGTTCGGGTTCTGTGCGGAACACCTGGTCTATTACAAGGTGCCGGCCTGGTACCTGTTCGTTACGGAAATGCCCATGACCGCGTCACAGAAATTACAGCGGGGTGAAATCAAGGCACTGGCCAACAGGCTGGTGGAGGAGGGCCGTTGCATCGACCTCAGAACGCGCAAGCGCAGGAAAAAAAATGTTGCCGTATGAAGACGTCGCCCTGGTTGCGGCAACCAGCCTGCCTTATGTGAAACGCAGTGAGCGTAGCGCCGCCTGGTTTATCGGCATGACGTTTGCCCGGATGCTGGAGCGCTCCGGACTGCGCAAGCACGACGTGGACGGCCTGGCCGTGGCCAGTTTCACCCTGGCGCCCGACAGTGTGGTCGGCATGACCGAATACCTGGACATCTCGCCGCGCTGGCTGGAGCAAATTCCCATGGGCGGCGCCAGCGGTCCGGTCGCGGCCCGGCGCGCGGCCCGGGCGGTACAGGCAGGTGATGCCGATATCGTGGCCTGCATCGGTGGCGATACGGCAACGGCCGACACCTTCGCGAGCCTGGTGAAAGACTTCAGCCGGTTTTCGACGGACGCCGTCTTTCCCTATGGCGCCGGCGGACCTAACACGGTTTTCGCCATGATTACCCGCAACTACATGGAACAATACGGCGCGCGCCGTGATGATTTCGGCCTTATCTGCACGGCCCAGAGGGAGAACGCACTGGCCGCGGGCCGGGCAATCTTCAATAAGCCCTTATCCATGGAAGATTATCTCAACGCCCGCCCCATCAGCGAACCGCTGCACCTTTACGACTGCGTCATGCCTGTCGCCGGCGCCGACGGTTTCCTGGTAATGTCCGTTACCCGTGCAGAGGCCTTGGGGCTGTCCTACGCCAGGCTCCTGGCTGCCGGCGAACGGCACAATGCCTGGTCCGGCGACGACGTGCACTTTCGGGCCGGTTGGCGCCGGTACCGGGACGAGATGTACGACCTGGCGGGACTCGCCCCCGGCGACATCGACTTCCTGCAGACCTATGACGACTACCCCGTAATATCCATGATCCAGATGGAGGACCTGGGGTTTTGCGAAAAAGGCGAAGCCCCGGAATTCGTGCGCGGGTGTCCGTTGACCTGGAACGGAGGAGGGCTGCCGCATAATACCTGCGGCGGGCAATTATCCGCAGGCCAGGCCGGCGCTGCCGGTGGTTTTCTGGGTACGGTCGAAGCAATCCGCCAGCTTACCGAAACCGGACTGCCCAACCAGGTTGCCGGGGCCAGGACCGGCATCGCGAGCGGCTACGGTATGGTGAATTATGACCGGTGTTTGTGCACCAGCGCCATCATTCTCGGGAGAGGAAATCCATGAACGAGCATGCCTCACCACCTGCTGCGCGCTCCCGTCTCTGGCAGCAAATCAACCAGGCAGCCGCAGAGGGGCTGTTCAGGTTGCAGGTATGTGCCGCATGCAAGCATGTGCAATATCCTCCGCAGGAATTCTGCAGCCAATGCCTGGCTGACGGCCTGACCTGGGAAAATGTCAACCCGCTGGGCAAGGTGCTTTCCTGGACTACGACCCATGCCAGCACCAATCAATTTTTCAAGGGCGTATTACCTTTTCACGTTGGCATGATTAAACTGGATTGCGGGCCGGTAATGGTTGCTTACCTTGCGGCATCCTGCCTGCAGACCGGGAGCATTGTGCAGGTGACCGGCAGGCCGGACAGGTCCGGGCAGACCGTATTCGTGGCGGCGGCGCCGGGTTCCGACCCGTTGAGAGAATTCAGCAACATTCTGACGAAAGAGGTGAAACATGACCCAAGTCAATAACACGGCCGTGATTACCGGAGG
>VYCZ01000175.1:4400-9991 GCA_009843675.1 Gammaproteobacteria bacterium
GCATCGGCGCCGATATTACCCGGCGTTTTGTGGATAGCGGTTACCTTGTTGTCAAAATCTCCAGGCAGACCCCCTAATTTTCGCACGAGCGCCTGGTTAATTACACGGCGGACCTGGCGGACGAGCAGGCAACCAGGGAAGCCGGTAGTGAGATTGCGCAAAACCATGCCGTGACGAACTTCATTCACAACGCCGGCGTAATCAGGCCCGACCTGCTGGAAAACGTGAAACTCGAAGACCTGGACTACCTGACGCAACTGCACCTGCGCAGCGCGATCACCCTGGTGCAGCAGTTTATTCCGGCCATGCGTAAAGCGCAGTTCGGACGCATTATCCTCATCTCATCCCGCGGCGTGCTGGGACTGGTCACCCGGACGAATTACGCGGCCACCAAGGCCGGCCAGATTGGCATCACGCGCACCTGGGCGCTGGAACTGGCCAAAGACGGCATCACCGTGAACTGTGTCGCGCCGGGTCCCATCGTGACGGACATGTTCCATGAACTAGTCCCGGAAGACAGCGAACAGAAAGACAGGATCGCGCAAAGCGTGCCGGTCAAACGCCTGGGGACCCCGGAAGACATAGGCCGGGTGGTCAAATTCCTGTGCGAAGAAGACAGCGGGTTTATCACGGGTCAGACCTGGTATATCTGCGGCGGCGCCAGCCTGGGATCGCTTGCCCTGTGACGCGGGAATACCTGGCTTAATCCGGGCTTTACCAGTACTAAATTACCTGAGTCTGCTGCCCTTGCCAGTACGGCGCACGCAGCTTGACCTTGTCGACCTTGCCGGTTGCCAGGCGCGGCAGTTCCTCCACAAAGTGGATTTTTTTCGGTTTCTTGTAACCGGCGATTAATGTCCGGCAGTGTTCCGTCAACTCGGACTCCACACATTCGCCGGACAGCACCACGAACGCGCAGACGGCTTCACCCCAGCGCTCGTCGGGAATACCGATCACCGCACATTGTTTGACTGCCCGGTGCTGTTCCAGCGCGATCTCTACTTCCCTGGGATAGATATTTTCGCCACCGGAGATGATCATGTCCTTTTTCCGGTCCACGATAAACAAAAAGCCTTCCTCATCAAGGTAACCGATATCTCCCATGTTCAACCAGCCGTCGCTTATCGACTCTGCGGTCGCTACCGGGTCATTCCAGTATTCCTGCATGATATCCGGATGACGGACGACGATCTCTCCCGGTTCGCCGGCGTCTGCAACAGTCCCGTCGGAGTTAACGATTTTTATCTCCACACCGGTACAGGCCTGACCGGCAGATAATAACCGGCGCTGCTGAGCGGCGGTTCCGTCCGGCCGGTGTTGTGACTTTGTCAGGTTTGAAATGGAACTGCCTTCCGTTGATCCGTACTGCTGGATAAAAACAGGGCCGAATACACTCAATGCCTTTCTTAATAATGTCTCCCGTATCGGCGCCGTGGAGTAAAATATGGTTTTCACGCGGGCCGGATCGCGGCTTCCTGCGAATTCGTCTGCAAGCAGCATTTCTATCATGGTCGGCACCAGTTGCAGGGTGGTAATCCGCTCTTTTTGCAGGGTATCCCAGACCACACGCGGATTAAACTCCCTTTGAATGAAAATAGCCGCACCTTGCAGATGATGGGCGAGTTGCAGGAATTTGGCGCCGACATGAAACAGGGGTTGCACCAGCAGGAACCGATCATCGCGGGTAATCCCCGCTGCATCACTGATTACCTGTGCAGTCCCGTATTGTGCGGATTGGCCCAGTACGGCGCCTTTGGGATTGCCCGTGGTCCCGCTGGTGTGAACGATATACACGGGATCCTCAGGCGCCGGTAACTTGTCCGGTATTTTACTCTCACCGCCCTCGATGAATTCCGCATAGGGAACAGCCCATTCCGGTAATTCACCCTGATCGATCTGCACATACAAAGTGCCGGGAGTCCGTATCTCAGCAACAACCGGGAGAAATTCCGCGCCATAGAACAATACGGACGGCGTGGTGTTATCGACTATATAATTGATCTCGGACGCAGTAAGACGATAGTTTACCGGTGCGGCAATGAATCCTCCCAGTTCGCAGGCGCCGTATATTTCCAGGTATTCCGCACAGTTCCGGGACAGGACGGAAACCCTGTACCGGCGCCGGCAACCGGCCTGCACCAATGCATCCAGTAAACGCTGCACACGGGTTGCATATTGCAGGAACGTGTATTCCCTGCCTTGATCAATTACAGCAGGATGGCCGGGTATGCGTTGCGCATTGGATATAATGATATCCGCGACGATTTTATTCATTATCCAGCCTCGGAGATGACAGACCCCCGCCTGCAACATACGGGGGCATGTTTAAATCTGCCCCCCTAAAATCAATACCAGGTAGAAAACCGCGAACAATGTCAGCGCCCAGATACAGGCTACGCTGTAGCGGGTCAGACCCGGTGCGGGTCTCATCGCTGCCGGCACCTCCACCGAGTGCATGGCCCGGTGAATCAGCCAGGCCAGCACCGGCGCGGTAAGAAACGCCAGGGTAGTAGCGATATCGATCAGGGTTTTGAAGGACTGGATAAAAAATAACAGGATGGACAGGGATATCAGGATCATCGCCAGGATCGCGGCCAGGTAAATTCTGAAGTGCAGTTTTTCCGAAATTTCCTCGCTCCTGAAACAGCCCACCAGGGCGCATACGGTACGCGGATACCCATCGTGAATTACCAGTACGGTGGACAACATGACCGCGAACGCGGCAACGGCGATGATCGGCCTGGTCCACTCTCCAAGGAGCGATGTGTAGATGCTGACGAGTTGGGCCGAAAACCCGGCAGAGGAGGATGAAAACTGCTGTCCGGACCCGTGCATTACGGCAGCCCCCAGCACCAGGAAGCAGACCGCGGTAAACAGGGTCGAAAAATACCCGACATGATAATCCAGCTTGACCTCCTTCCGGGACAGTTTGTCCTGTTTGCCCTTCTCCAGCACCCACAATGATTGCCAGATACAGGTTTCAAAAGGCGCCGGCATAAAGCCGATCAATGCAGCCAGAAACAGGATTGAAGCCCTGTTCAGAACGTCCGGGGTAAGAATATCGGCCTGCCCCCAGTCGATCAGGGGCACGGACAACGCCGTTGCCATCAGGGTCGAAATAAACAGGACAAGGAGTAAAACCTTTGTAATGCGGTCCAGCCATCGATACTGTCCGGCCGTCAGGCAGGCGCCGGAAAAAACACAGATACCGGCAGCGACCACCGCCAGCGGCAGGTCCAGGTCAAAACTGATAACCGCCAGACCGGACGTTACCAGAACAACTGCGGAAAACCCGGTGAACATAACACAGAATATCACCACGGCGCACAGCAACACCGCCCATGTCCCCTGCCTGCGGAAACCGGTAAGCAGGTGCTGTCCCGTGGCATGGGCGTATTCATGCCCGAAGCGAAAAGTCGGGTACTTCATCACAAAAGCCAGCAGGATGAACAGCAACAGGTCCATCCCGTACATGGCGCCGGCGCGGGTCGACTGTACCAGGTGGGATACCCCGATAGCCGCGGCGGCCATCAAAAGCCCGGGGCCGAGAACAGTGAACAGCCTGCGTTCCAGTTTCATCCTGTTATCCTGACAAGGGCTTTTGTAGAACTTCGTACTCGTCGAGGAGGCATTACCGGATACCTATACCCGTTTTACGCCCCTCCTTCAACGCAGGAGATATTCGCCCATTTCATGTGCGACAGGCGCTGGTTGCTCGTATAACAGGAAATGCCCTCCAGTCAATACACGGCACTCCGCAACGGGAATCAGGTCGAGCATTTGTTCGAAGCCAACGCCGCTTGCGCTGGGGTTTACCGGGTTCATTATATCTTCGTCAGCACCGATTAGTAATGTCTCTGCTGTTATATTTGGCAAAACACTACTTAAATCCACCCCTTGCGAAGTGCCTTTGACATCTTTGCCAAAGCTTTGCAGCGATCCGGGTTGAAAGGATCGTTCGAATGCCCCTATCACTTCATTTTTATCATCACGGTCCCAGAATGCCCTTGAAAAACCCTGCAGCATGACCAGTTCCAAAAATGCATCGGCGCCGCCTTTCCGGGCGGCTGTCATCCACGTCTGTCGCATCACAAGTGCCGCGCTATCGAGACGTGCAATTGCCAGTGAAATAATCAGGCGTTGGATGAGAGCCGGGTATTCGGCGGCAAGCGCCATCGCAATTCGTCCGCCCATGGAGGTGCCATGGACATGGACCGGCCCGCAATCAAGCGCTTTTATGACCGCAGCAGTATCTGCTGCGTAACTGACCGGGTCCCGGTCATGTTCAGCCGGTGAACTGTCTCCATAACCCGGCAGGTCGATATCGATAACCTCAAATTGCCGCGCTAACAATGGCGTCAGGAGATCGAAGTTCCGGTGCCCGGTGCCGACGCCATGAATTTGAAGCAACTTCGGACCATTACCCGTTACCCGCAGGGCGATGGACCCGCGGGAAGTTCCAACCAGTCGCTGTTTCCCGTACGCCGTATTGCTTGCTTCGCTCATACAGGCGAGAGTTCTATATCCCGTAAAACTGCATCGGACTCACAGGCAACTTCCGTTTCCAGCAATGTAGCACAACCGGGACAGACAAACTGCCGAAGTTCGATATTGACATCAACATAGAGGCTGGGGTCATTCATCATGGATCCGCCAGCAGAAATTGGAAGGCGGCGGTACACTACCGCATCCTTATAGTTTTCCGTGATACCGCAGATGGCCGTATCACACATCCGGCAATGCATTTTTATACCCTCTTCACTTTCCCCATTGGCTTTTGCATCCGCCTTTAAAACAAGGTACTCAGAGACCCTGTGTCCGTCGCTTTCATTTATTGCCCTGGGAGGCGGGCGGCCGATCCGTTCTGTGCGTATCTGTAACCGGCGGGCTTCCGTCTGCGTCCCTTCCACTTTGCCGTCACTGTCGATCACAACGCCATACATATCGGCTGCCGCTTCACGACTGACATAACCCAGGCCGACATCTTCCTGCACCCGTTCCGGTTCCCGAAGCAACGGGTCCCCGTAGCCGCCTCCGGCACTGAGCCTGAATTCATGGACGTCTGTCGTCCCTTGGCGCAGGTTATTCAGTTTCGGTTGCACTACGGTCAAGTCACCATCCAGACTCTCCAGGGAATCGGGTATTACCCCTTTCGCAAAGAAGTCGCGCACATTACTGTTGCGCTTTTCAATAATCAGGTTCGAGGCTCCGGGATAACCCCCAAACAGCCCCCCCGAGGTCGGTATTGCAAATCCGCATGCCGATACATCATGCCGGATCTGGTCCGCGCCGTGGGTAACCTGTGCCGCCACAGGTCCGACACCCCGCGCCCACCGGCCTGCGCCGCCCGAGTCCTTCAACTCGCTTCGATACAGGAACAGTATCGGACGATCCTGTTCTTCGGTTTCCGCATCGGGCATACGCGTGCCGTAGGACCACAGGGTTCCACCGGTGGGAATGCCGTCATTAAGGGCAAAACCACCCAGGGCGCCGGCGGGAATTTCCATGTGCAACCCGCCCCATGGTTCTCCCCGCTGATTGATCCCCGACATCCCGCTGATCGGTGCATTACTGGATCCGCCGGAAGCGCA
>VYCZ01000043.1 GCA_009843675.1 Gammaproteobacteria bacterium
TTTGTGCAGCATCCACCTGATCCAGAATACGGCGGCATTTTCGATGTAACGGAATCAGCCAGAGGCTGAGACTGTAAAAAATCTTAAAAGACCGTTTCCAATTCCATGTGTTGCCACACCGCGCGCGTGGCCTGACAATCTGCCAGAGCCCGATGAGCATCTCCCTCAAAACGGTATCCGATATGACGGGCCGCAACTGTCAGCTTGTGCCAGCGGTAATCGTTGTAGTACTCGTTCCAGTCACCTTTAAACCTGGCATATCGCAGCATACAACAATGCACAACGTCCGCATTCTCCTTCACTTCCGGAAGAAACTTTAAATCAAATCTGGCATTGTAAATTACAACATTTTTGCCTTTCACCGCAGTAATAATCGAAGGCATCAGAATATCCAATGTGGGCGCATCAACTACATGTGCCGGACTGATACCATGAATTGCTTGAGCATCAGGCCAACGCTTACGGTAACTCGGGCGCACCAAACTATTAACCAGAATTTTGCCTTCAGTATCAATAATGGCAATTTCCAAGACTTCCTGGCGCCCTCTTATTCCAGTGGTTTCAGTATCAAGAAAAACAGCGCGCTCTTTGGCCAAACGAGAGTTTGTTACCGTAACAGGGGGGAAAACAACTGGCTCCTTAGCCGGACGAGAGTCTGGTCCGACACGAAAAATAACTGACTCCGCAGTCCTCAACACAACAAGCAATAACCACAGCACACCGACGACAAGAAATAAAATAACCAACCAGCCCATCAGGTGTTTAGCTCCAGTTCAAATTATTCTTGTGAAGTGCGCTCGAAACAAAAGAGCAAGCCGCTGCAAGACCGGAACAGGCCATTGGCAAGGATGGACATTCAATAACCGAAAGAAAACAGAAATCGTCTGAGAATTATCCAGATGTCGTACTGTATCCAGTCATAATTTGAGGAAAGCATCAAAACGAATCAACGCTTGCCGACGGAGCCGGACATGTCCGGCGATATGACCTTCAATCCTGGAAAATAAGTCCGGTAGTTCTTTGCATTACGCGTCAGGAGATTCCATTTCATCACGGTGGCATGAGCGCCTATGTAGAAATCAGGTAATGGAGATGTTTTTGAGCCGCCCCGTTTCCTGTATTGCAGGAAACATTTCCCGGCCAGAAAAGCGGCTTCGTAGGGAAGGTTCTCCCTGCGGAAGAACTTTGTCGGTAAGACTTCTTCAGTTTCCCTGATAGAACTGCAATAAACCGAAACCTCTGCATAGATAAGCGGGTTGATTGCCAGAACTGTGGTGTTGCGCATCTCCTTGATTGCGGCAAACGCCCAGTCGCTCCATGCCGAATGACTGTCAGCAAGGTCAATAATTACATTGCTATCGACAAGCGTAACAAAGCTCACCCATGGCTCCTTTCAGGGCGGGTTGGGGCGGCATCATGTTCAGGTAGTGCCCAATCCCTGGTAAGCGCCATCACCTCATCAGCACTCATACCGGTTGTGCGCCAGCGTTTTCTTCCTTCCCTGAAGTAATCAACGATGTCATTTCTCCTGCCGGCGCCTCTGTCCCCAGTGGCCTTTATTATTTTTACCGCGCCACCTTCCATAACAAACTCCACTTCCGTTTCGGGAAGAAAGCCTGCCTGTTCTCTGATGGCAATGGGTATGGTCACTTGGCCTTTGCTGGTAATACGCATCCGTCACTCCGAACTTTTCAAAGTCTTACTTGGCAAGGTAATACTTTTGAGGAATTTGTCAAGTTCGGGAGAGCGCTTTTTTCCGTCAAAATGAAAGTTTTAAGCTCCCCATTCCCGTAAGTTGATACATTTTCGTTGGGAAATTGTCATTGACATAGCAGGAAAAATTCCCGATATTGTGATCATTGTCTCTTCAACCTGGGGAAAAGCAGATGAAATTTCACATATTGGCGGTATTCATGATCCTGTTGTGCGCCACTACATTGTGGGCGGGAGAAAAACGTCACGGCCCCAAAGCAATTGAGGTCAAGGTGAGCCTGGGTACCGCCGATGAAGAAATGAAATTCGTCCCGGACACCCTCTCCTTCGAACGGGGCAAATACTACAAACTGGTGCTGCATAACCCCAGTTCGGACGACCATTACTTCACCTCGGATTCCTTCGCGACCCGCATCTTCACCCGGAAGGTTGAAATCGCTGACGCATCCGGCAAGACCGTCACGGAAATTCACGGCGCGGTCAACGATATCGAACTCAAACCCGGCGCCACCGTCGAATGGTTCTTTTATCCCATGACCAAGGGCAGAAACCTGAAACTGTACTGCCACAAGGACGGCCACGAGCAACAGGGCATGGTCGGCACCATCAATATCAGCGGCCCGCCGCCTTTTACCAAATAATCTAAGGAAACTCTGATTAAGTCAGAGCTTCCTTAACCCGGCCAAGCCGGATCCCCCTTTTCGTTATTCCCGCGAAGGCGGGAATCCAGTAGACAACAAAATTCCTTATAAGGAGTTGGTTAACAGACTGGATTCCCGCTTCCGCGGGAATGACGAACAAATTTCCCCCCATCTGGCTGAAGCGGCAATTGCTGCCCTGGATGCGTACTGCTTGACCTTTTAAAATAATCCGCTATACTGCTTAAAAAAGCAGTGCTAATATATTCAGTATGAAAACATTTATGAAAACACTCACGTCCAGACAATTGCAGGTGCTTGAATTTATACAAGACAGCATCAGGGTCGCCAATATGCCGCCCACCATCGCCGAGATTACCGTAGCCATGGGATTTGGTTCGACCAATGCGGCCCGCGGGCATTTACAGGCGCTGGAACGCAAAGGGGCCATAGAACTGATCCCCAACTCATCCCGGGGGATACGCCTGGTACAGGCCGGCGCGTTTGAGCCCGGTCTCCCCCTGGTGGGCCGGGTTGCCGCCGGCCGTCCCCTGCTGGCCGAGGAAAATATCGAGGATTATCGCCCGGTTGACCCTTCGTTTTTTTCTCCCCGTGCGGATTACCTGTTGCGGGTACTGGGCGAGAGTATGCGGCATGCCGGGATACTGGATGGGGATTTGCTTGCGGTACACCGTAGTCCCACTGCGGATAACGGCCAAATCGTGGTGGCGCGGCTGCAGGATGAGGTAACGGTCAAACGGCTGCGCCGGACCGGACAGGTGGTTTACCTGGAAGCGGAAAACCCCGGCTTTCCTGCCATTGAGGTGGACCTGAAACAGGAAACACTGGCCCTTGAGGGTATCGCCGTCGGCGTAGTACGCAACCTGTAGCGCATTACGATGAACAATTCATTGCGAGAGCTGGTACGCAACAATCCCCATCTATGGTCGGGTGATGAGGTCTGCCAGGGGAAACCGGACGGCATCCCTACGGGTCATGCTTCATTGGATGCAATACTGCCCGGTGGTGGTTGGCCGAAAAATGCCGTGGTCGAAATGATTACCCCCCATTGGGGTACGGGTGAATTACAATTGATGTTGCCACTGATGAAATCCATGACACGGCGCAGGCGCTGGATACTCTGGGTTTGCCCGCCGTACATCCCGTATGCTCCGGCATTGGTGAATGCCGACATCGATATTGACTTCCTGATGACAATCGGCCCGAATATCTCCTCCCGGGATGCTCTCTGGACGATTGAAAAAGCGCTGCAGTCACAACGCTGCGGCCTGCTCATGGCATGGTTGAACCACCTGCCCAACGGGGTCATTCGGCGCCTGCAACTGGCTGCCGATGCCGGTAATACACCCTGCGTGCTGTTTCGCAACCAGCGCGGGAAAAATTCACCCGCAGCCCTGCAATTGCAGGTGGAATACAGTGACCGGGGCAGTGACCGGGGCATCCATGCACGGGTTTTGAAAGCCCGCGGCGCCCATCAATACCACAGCGCGGACATCCCCTGTCCGGGTTAACCCCATGGGTTTCGGATATGCCCCGGCCGCTTCCTGCTCTTTCTTTCCGGGATTCGCTTCTTTACCGGGAAGAAGAGGCATGTAACAAAACTGAAACCAGCACCGGGCAACAAGCCCTGTGGCTTGCTGTTTGTCTGCCCAAACTGGCCCTGGAAGTTGTCGCTGCCGATCAGCCTGATGAGATTTCGGTTGTCGTTGAGGAGATAAAAGGCAGAAAACTCGTCCATACCGCGTCCTGTTCCGCAGAACGGATGGGCATCAGCGCGGGCATGACCTTAAACGCGGCCAGTACCTGTTGCCCCGGCCTGAAAGTTTACAGGATCAACGAAATCGCCCGGGAGAAACGGCTGGATGCGCTGGCAGCCTGGGCCTTGCAGTTCAGCCCCATGGTCAGTTTGCATCCACCCTGCTCGTTCCTGCTGGAGGCGGGGGGAAGCATCAACTATTTTGGCGGCCTCACCGCGATCCGGGATACCATCGCCCGGGAATTGACCGAACGCTGGAAACACGTTTTTTGCCAGGCAACGACCCCCACGCCTACAGCCAGCCTGATGCTGGCCCAGGCCGGACGCAACCTGGTTGTCGAGCGCGGCGCAGATTTGCGCTCTGTCCTCGGGCCCTTGAGTATCGAGGTCCTGTCCCTGGATGACAAGCGCAAACAACAACTGAATAAAACCGGAGTGCGTATCCTGCGCGACCTCTGGCGTTTGCCTTCAGGCGGACTGGCGCGACGTTTTGGAACGGACCTGGTTACCCACCTGGACCAGGCCCTGGGAAAGCTGCCCGACCCCTTGAATGCTTATCGGATACCCCCCCGATTTTCCGATACCCGGGAATTTTCGTTCGACATCGACGAGCAACAGTCGCTTCTACCCGTCGTTCATGAGCTTGTGACCGGCTTATGCGATTTCCTGCAGCAACAGGACTTGTACACCATGGATTACCAGGTGCATTTTTATCACAGGCAGGACCCGGTAACGATGCTCCATATCGGCTTGCGTCAGCCGATACGCCAACCAGGTTATTTGATGATGTTGGCGGAGACGAAGCTCAGCAGAACAAAGCCGGCCGCGGCCGTGGTCAGGGTAATGCTGACCGCCGAGCGGTTTTACAGTGTTGCTCCCCGGACCCGTTATTTGCTTCCCGGCAGCGACCTTGAGCGGGAAGATCAGGATATTTCACCACTGCTTGAACAATTGTCCACCCGTCTCGGCGCCGCTGCGCTGAAGAGCATCACAACCCATGCGGATCATCGACCGGAATACGCCTGCCGCGCCGGCGCGCCGGCTGGCGCCGGGCCGGCGCCGCCGGACAACCGGCGTCCCCTGTGGTTATTGCCGAAGCCCAGGGAATTACTGAACAAGGACGGCGGAATTTACTACAGGAGCCGCATCCATTCCCTCATGGGTCCGGAGCGCATCGTAACGGGCTGGTGGGACAACCACGGCATACAGCGGGATTATTACGTGGGTACCGATGGCATCGCCGGACATGTGTGGATTTACCACGACCTGACAACCAGGCAAAAATGGTATTTGCATGGATTGTTCGGCTGAACGCGCTAGCCCGCATATCTCACCGCCTTATGCGGAATTACACTGCATCAGCAACTTTACGTTTCTGCGGGGCGCCTCCCATCCGGAAGAACTGGTAGTCCGGGCAAAAGCCCTGGGTTACCGCGCCATCGCCATCACCGACGAATGCAGCTTGTCCGGAATCGTTCGCGCCCATGTCGCGGCCGGGAAAGAAGGCATCGACCTGCTTGTCGGCAGCGAGTTCCGGTTACAGGAAGGGTGGCGCTTTCTATTGCTGGCCACCGACCGGGGCAGCTACGGCAGACTCTCCCACCTCATCACCCTGGCTCGCCGGCAGGCAAAAAAAGGGGAGTATTTTATCGACCGGCACCTGGCTCAGGACAACTGCCCCACCGGTTGCCTGGCCATCTGGCTGCCTTGCTTCAACCGGGGGGAGACCGAAACAAACGGCTTGCGCTGGCTGGCCGGTCTTTTCCCCGGGGCGCTGTGGATAGCGGTGGAGTCGCTGCTGGACGGCAACGACCAGGAACAACTGCGCCGCTTACAGGAAATCAGCGCAGGTTTTTCCATTCCCTTATGCGCCTGTGGAGATGTACATATACATGAACACAAGCGCCGGATAGTGCAGGATACATTGACGGCCATCCGTCTCGGCAAACCCCTCAGTGAACTGGGTTACGGGGTTTATTCCAACGACGAGCGGCGCCTGCGTTCGCGCCGGCGTCTTGCGCAGCTTTATCCGCGCCCCTTGCTGGAAGAGACCGTAAGGATCGCCGAGCGCTGCCATTTTTCCCTGGATGAACTGCGTTATGAGTATCCGTCGGAACTGGTTCCGGAACACCACACTCCCGGCTCATGGCTGCGACGGCTCACGGAACAGGGTATGCAAACACGCTGGCCCGAGGGCGCGCCGGAAAAAGTGCGGGCATTGATTGAACATGAGTTGGCCCTGGTGCAGGAGTTCAGCTATGAGCATTATTTTTTGACGGTTCACGATATTGTGAGGTTTGCCCGCAGCAAGGGCATCCTGTGCCAGGGCCGCGGTTCCGCCGCCAACTCCGCCACCTGTTATTGTCTGGGCATAACGGAAGTCAACCCCGACGCCATGGACCTGCTGTTTGAGCGTTTTATTTCCAGGGAACGCAATGAACCGCCGGATATTGACGTGGACTTCGAACATGAACGCCGTGAAGAGGTCATTGCCTATATCTATGAAAAATACGGGCGCGAGCGCGCCGCCCTGGCCGCGACCGTCATCACCTACAGGCTGAAAAGCGCGTTGCGGGACGTGGGCAAAGCCCTGGGAATGAGTGCGGACCAGTTGGAGCGTCTGGCCGCATGCGTCTCCGGACGCTATGGAAATACCCTGGAAACAGCGGAGTTGGATGGTTTTCCGGCAGACAGCCCGCTTGTCAGAAGGCTGGTTTACCTGGTCAATAACCTGATCGGCTTCCCGCGGCATTTATCCCAGCATGTGGGTGGCTTTGTCATCAGTCAGGGCCTGCTCTCCCACCTGGTGCCTGTTGAAAACGCGGCCATGCCTGAGCGCACCGTCATTCAATGGGAAAAAAACGACCTGGAAGCGCTGGGCCTGCTCAAGGTGGACGTGCTCTCCCTGGGGATGCTCACCGCCATCCGCAAGGCCCTGGCGCTGGTCAGCCAATACCGGAATGAACCGCTGACCCTGGATAAGGTGCCCACGGAAGATCCCGCCGTTTATAAAATGATGCAGAAGGCCGATACCGTGGGTGTCTTTCAAATCGAATCACGGGCGCAGATGAGTATGCTGCCGCGCCTCAAACCCGAAAATTATTACGACCTGGTGATACAGATCGCCATTGTCCGGCCCGGACCCATACAGGGAGACATGGTGCATCCTTATTTAAGAAGGCGGCGCGGCGAGGAGCCGGTCACCTATCCCGGCAAGGCAGTGGAAAAAGTGTTGAAGCGCACCCTGGGCGTTCCCATCTTTCAGGAACAGGTGATGCAACTGGCGATGGTCGCTGCAGGGTTCAGCGCGGGGGAAGCGGACCAACTGCGGCGTTGCATGGCTGCATGGCACCGCAAGGGCGGACTGGAGCCGTTTGAAGAAAAACTGCTGGGCGGCATGAAAGCGCGGGGCTACCCGGAAAGTTTTGCGCGCCAGATCTTCAACCAGATAAAAGGATTTGGCGAATACGGCTTTCCCGAATCCCATTCCGCCAGCTTTGCCCTGCTCGCTTACGTGTCATCCTGGTTGAAATATTATCACCCGGCCGCTTTCACCTGCGCCCTGCTGAACAGCCAGCCCCTTGGGTTCTACCGGCCGGCGCAACTGGTGCAGGACGCTCAGCGCCATGGCGTGACCGTCCTGCCCGTTGACGTGAACGAGAGCGATTATGATTGCACCCTGGAGGGCGCCCCGGGGCAGGCCGGAACGCCCGCAACCCTGCGCCTGGGTTTGCGCCTGGTCAAGGGCTTGTCCGGGGCCGGCGCCCGCGCCCTGGCGCTTGAGCGAAAACAGGGCAGGTATGCCGGTGCACAGGATATTGCGGCGCGTACGGGACTGGATAAAGGAGACCTGATGAGCCTGGCAGACGCCGATGCCTTGAACGGCATCGGCAAAGACCGTCACCGCGCCTGCTGGGAGGTCCTGGACCCGGGACCGGGCGCTCCCCTGTTCTCCGCGCCTGACGAAGAAGAAACCGACCTTATGCTGCGCAAGCCCCGGGAAGGGGAAAATATCCTGGCGGATTACGCCAGTGTCGGCTTTACCTTGCGCCGCCACCCGCTGGCCCTGTTACGCAAACGCCTGGACAAACGGGGCGTTACCACGTCAACAGGACTTTGGGAATTGGCCGACAACGCCTGGGCCCGGGCCGCGGGTATCGTCACCAGCCGCCAGCGGCCCGCTACCTCTTCCGGGGTCATGTTTTTCACCCTGGAGGACGAAACCGGGTTTATCAACAGCGTGATATGGCCCACAATCTTCGCAAAACAAGGCGCTATGCTGACGGCGGCCAAACTCCTGGAAATATCCGGCGTGGTACAAAAACAGGACGGCGTACTACACCTCGTAGCGCGACAGTGTACCGATCTCAGCCCCTGGCTCGGAGATATGCAACTGAAATCCAGGGACTTCTGCTGACAGCCGCCACGTTCCGGCGGAGGCCCGGGGTCAGGTCGCACAATGCACACATTGAAGGGGACAGAATTGAATTCTGTCCCCGGGGTGGCCGTGGTGTCGTTGTCTCAGGCGGCCTGCTTCGGCGAGGCCCTGAGATCATCAATGCGTTTGTTCACGAACCCGGTCGGGTCGGTGAAGCGTTGGGATTTATGGTGTGCCCACCAGGGACATTACCCAGCGAAAATAAAACGGGCCGATAGCCAGCAGCACAAAGATCATCGTCACCATCAAACCGCCCAGCTTGATGACGATTCTGTTCTCCTGCGCCGCCATCTCGGACCTCAGTAAATCGAACTCAGATCTCAGTAATTGCAGGTCGGCTTTTGTCGCTACGGTTTCACTCACTGCTTTGCTGATAGTCTCTACGACGGCTTCGGCTTGCCGGTCTTCGAACCCGGTCTTTCTCAACTCCTGCGCCGCTTTCAGTGTGTCAAAGATCACCGGCGTTGCGTCACCGGCGGGTTTGGCTTCATTAGCTGCTTTCATTAGCAATTCTCCTTCAGTTCACGGCGGGAAACCGGCTGCAGTTTGCCCGGCTGGGGTCTCGCGCCTCGGCCTTGGTGGTACAGGTCATAGCCTGCAGGGCTGCGACCTGATGACAATGCACCTTAACATACAGGGACTAATGTTTGCAATTCCCTGTCAACGCGCCCCCTGCGTCATTCCGGCGAAGCATGCCCCTGCATGCTGTAGGCAGGGGACCGGAATCCAGTAGATAAAGAGCCGCCTGCAGCGACACACTATTCCACTGAGGCCGGGATGCAGGTTTCAGTCCCGATTTCCAGCTTCAACTGCTCTGCCGCGCTGCCTCCGTTCACGGCGATTTCGATCAAACCCTGTGAGTTCCGGTACCAGAAAGCATCGCCGCTGGGGACGGATGAGAATGTGTGGGCAAACGGGATAGTGATACTGCCCACCTGTATCTCGTTGGCATTATCCAGCATCTCAGCCCTGGTCCCGGTCATGCAATTGCCGAAGTGGTCGATGTAGACAATCTCCTCAAGATCGTCCGGCCAGCCGTGCCGGTCTTCCCAGGTCATTGCTTCACCTGGAATCTCATTCTTCCTGATCATGGCCGCTGCCGGGGCGTACAGGTCCCGTCCGTGGAAGCTGGCTGATAATGTTTCGGGCCGCCAGTCGATGCGCCAGCATTGCACCCCGGAACTGCGCTGGCAGACGATGTCGAACAGGCCGTTGTCCGGCCCGACGTACCATTGTCCGTCGGCCTTGATTACCACCGGCGTGTCCCGGAAGCTTCCTACGCCGGGGTCGACCACGGCGAAGAAGATCGTTCCGGGTTGCGCGGCACAGGCC
>VYCZ01000445.1:0-7428 GCA_009843675.1 Gammaproteobacteria bacterium
GGGTGATTTTAATCCTGCTGCAGGAAGTATTCGGCTTTCTGGGATGACGTGGGTCAGGTAAACAGATCAACTGCCGTACCGTTCGTCGAGGTTGAAATCGTCTATGGCGTGACTGGAGCAGAGATTATCAGGCAGGAAGTTCCGGCCAACGCGACCCTGAGAGAAGCCATTGAGCAATCGGGCATATTGGAAAAGTATCCGGAAATCGACCTGGACAGCAACAAGGTAGGGATATTCAGCAGGAAAAGGGAATTGCACGCGCCTGTTCGCGCCGGCGACCGCATAGAGATATATGAGCCGTTGAAAGTGGACCCCAAAGAGGCGCGCCGCCTGCGCGCAAAAAAAGCCGGCAGGTAGCGAGGGCGCCCATGGCTTTGCTCAATGTAAACCTGCATTCCACTCCCCGCTACAGGATAGTATTGTTGTTTGGCGCATTGATCGCCGCCGCCGCAATCACCGGGCTGGTATCACTGGCCGGCGGCTCCGTGACGGTGCCGCTCCGGGAAGTTATCGACATCCTTATCGAGCGGCCGCCCGGGATCAATTCGCAGATCGTCCTCGACCTGCGCCTGCCCAGGGTCATTTCCGGTTTTGTCGTCGGCGGGATGCTGGCGCTGGCCGGCGCGCTGATGCAGGTATTGCTGCGCAACCCGCTGGCGGAGCCTTATATCCTGGGCGTGTCCGGCGGCGCTTCCGTGTTCGCGTTGCTTGCCATCAGTATGGGCCTCGCAGGGGTATGGCTTACGCTGGGCGCCTGCTTCGGCGCGTTGCTGACCATGTTCATGGTGTTCGTGTTTTCAGGTTCAGGCGCCGGCTGGAACCCTTTGAAAGTGCTCCTGACCGGGGTGGTCATCGCCGCCGGCTGGGGCGCGGTCATCAGTTTTCTGCTGGCTGTCAGCCCGGCCGCCAAGCTGCATAACATGTTGTTCTGGCTGATGGGCGACCTGAGCTTCAGCCAGCCTGGCGGACACTATTACCTGGTATTAATCGTGGCGGTAATCCTGGCAATGTATTTCTCACGGGGCTTGAACCTGCTGGCGGTCGGCGATCTTCAGGCCGCCGCGCTGGGTGTCTCCGTGAACCGCCTGCGTATCATCACTTATTTCCTGGCCTCGATACTGACGGCAACGGCAGTCATCCAGGCCGGGAGCATAGGTTTTATCGGCCTGATCATCCCTCACGCGGTCAGGTTGCTGATCGGTAACGACAACCGGCTGCTGCTGCCGGCTTCCGTGCTGGCAGGCGGCATACTGCTGGTGTTTGCCGATATGCTGGCGCGCACCCTGCTGGCGCCCAGGCAACTGCCCGTCGGCGTCCTGACCGCGCTCATTGGCGTGCCGGTCTTTCTGTTGCTGTTGCAATCCACCGCGGCAAGGCAGAGGCCATGACAACAACCGGGACGAAGCAATGTTGACGGTAAACGCAGAGGCATTGACCGTAAGCATCGGGCAGAAACTCATCTGCCGGGATTTCGACCTGGAAATCAGGGCGGGGGAGCACTGGGGAATGCTGGGCGGCAACGGGGTCGGGAAAACCACCTTGCTGCATACCCTGGCCGGGTTGAGAAAGCCGGTCAGCGGCAGGATCATGCTGGACGATATTGACCTGCAGGATTACCGGCGCCTGCGCCTGGCCCGGAAGGTGGGTGTCCTGTTTCAGGACAGCCAGGATACCTTCCCGGCCACGGTGAAGGAAACCGTGCTGGCCGGCAGGTTTCCTTACCAGTCGTTCTGGCCGGGGGGGCAGCGTGAAGACGTTATCCTGGCGGACGCCGCCCTGGCGCAACTGAACCTGGCGCAGATGCAGGACCGGCAGGTGGATACCATGTCAGGCGGGGAACGGCGGCGCCTGGCTATCGCCACCCTGTTGTTGCAGGATCCCGGGCTGTGGCTGCTGGATGAACCGACCAACCATCTTGATTTCCACCACCAGATCCAAGTCCTCGACCTGATAAGCCGACGCGTGAGGGACAGGAACGGGGCCTTGTTGATGGTGTTGCACGATGTCAACCTGATAAGCCGATATTGCAGCCACGCAATCCTGATGCCGGGACAGGAACAACTGCTGTGCGGCGAGGTGGCGGAAGTGATTAACAAGGCTAACCTGGAAAACCTCTACCGGCACCCGATCCATGAAATATCAAGCGCAGGCAGGAAGTACTACTTCCCCGCTTGATACAACTCAAGGACCTTACAGGCCCTCGTCAACCTGGGTATCGGGTTCGGCAGTATCCGTTTTTTTCGCCTGCTCCGGCGGTTCCTCGGCGGCGTCATCACCGGTAAACGGCAGCTTGTCGATCAGCCTGCTGAAAAAGCCGCGTCTCTTGTACTTTCTTAACGGGACGTCAACGATCTTTGTGGGTTTGTTCGTCAACTCCTCCGGCCTTTCCAGCCCCGGCACCACGTCGCCGTCGATATAGGCCAGCTTGTCGTCCTCGAAATGCAGGGTGATATGGCGCTGCTTGCGCTGGCGGCCGCCTTTGGAAAAGGTATAGACATACTCCCAGCGGTTGGTATGAAACGGGTCGACCAGTGGGGGCGTCCCCATGATGAACTGCACCTGGTTCTTGTCCATGCCGGGCTTTAACCGGGACAGCATTTCGCTGTCGATGATGCTGCCTTGCTGGATGTCGATTCGGTACACCCCGGGAAGTTTGAAAGTTCCCTCGTGGGTGCAGGCCGTGAGGAAAAAAGCGAGTGACAGTAGTAGAAATCTCATACGGCAGGGGCTCCCGATCCATAATTTACAAAATTCAGACCCAGTTGCAGTATACTTGACTCTGTGAGAGTTAACAGGTTTTTAGAATACTCTGATTGGTTCAGGGCTTCCCAAACTAAGGAACCTCTGATTAAATCAGAGGTTCCTGCGATACAGGGATGTATCGCCATAATCAGTGACGATACGTCATTGATTATGTGAGCAACACAAAAATCGCATTTTTGTGTTGCGTGCTCTGACAAGTCCAGGATGGACTTGTTCAGAGCTTCCCTAAAAATAACAGGCAGGAAATTTCCCATGGACAGCAAGTCTCTTAAAGAAGCGGGTTTGAAGGCGACCCTGCCGCGTATCCGGATTCTGGAAATCCTGGAGGAGTCGGAACAAAAGCACGTGAGCGCGGAGGATGTTTACAAGGCCCTGCTCGATGCCGGGGAAGACGTAGGCCTTGCGACGGTATACCGGGTGCTTACGCAGTTCGAGAGCGCCGGGCTGGTAATCCGCCACCATTTCGATACCGGCCATTCCGTATTTGAACTGGACCGCGGCAAGCACCACGACCACATGGTGTGCATAAAGACCGGGAAGGTCATCGAATTCGAAAATGAAAATATCGAAATACTGCAACGGGAGATCGCGGAACAGCATGGTTACGAGTTGCATGACCACAGTCTTGTACTGTATGTAAAACCGAAACAGTAATCACCGTCCCCGCGCCGGCGGCAGGCCGGCGCGGAATTCTCACCAGGTAATGTGATGATTGCGCTGAACGAAGTTCTGGAAAAAATCCGCCCCGTAGATGACGCTGCCAAGCGCCGCGCCCGCGCCAGGCAGCGGCAGCTCACCAAGCCGCCGGGCAGTCTGGGTCGCCTGGAGGATGTCTCCGTACAATTGGCCGGGATCTTCGGCACGGACCGGCCGCTATTGCGCGGCAAGACCGTCATCATCGCCGCCGGGGACCATGGCGTCGTCGCCCAGGGCATAAGCGGTTATCCCCGGGAAGTCACTGTGCAGATGGTACACAACATCCTGGCTGAAGGCGCAGCCGTCAGTGTGCTGGCCAGGAGTATGGGCGTAGACCGGATCGTGGTTGATGCCGGCGTGGCCGGTGAACTGCCGGTGTCTCCCGGAATCAGGAGTCTACGCATAGGCAGGGGTACCGGCGACATCACGCAGGGACCGGCCATGTCGCGCCCGCAGGCGGAGCGGTGCATCAGCGCCGGCATGGAACTGGCCATAGAGGCTGCCGACTCGGGCGCTGACCTGATAGGAACCGGGGACATGGGCATCGGCAATACCACCCCATCCAGCGCGATTGTCGCGGCATTGACCGGCAGGCCGCCGGCGCAGACTACAGGCCGGGGCACCGGCCGCACCCCCGCGCAACTGGCTTACAAGATTGAGGTGGTTTCGAAAGCATTGGAAGTGAACGCTCCCGACCCGGGGGACCCCCTGGATGTCCTGGCCAAAGTGGGCGGTTTCGAGATCGGTGTACTGGCCGGCATCGCGCTGGGCGGCGCAATGATGCGCCGGGCAGTGGTGCTGGACGGGTTCATTGCGGCCGCGGCCGCGCTGATCGCCTGCTCACTGTCTCCCGCGACGCAGGATTACCTGATCGCATCACACCGATCCGCGGAGAAGGGGCACCGCGTCGCGCTGTCCCGGCTGAAACTGCGCCCGCTTCTGGACCTGGGATTGAGACTGGGAGAGGGGACCGGCGCCGTGCTGGCAATGCCTGTCATCGAAGGCGCGGCCGCCTGCCTGTCGGACATGGCGACCTTTGCCGAGGCCGGCGTATCCGGCCGCGCGCCGGAGAATGCCCGGTGAAAGGTTTCCGGGCAGCACTGGGGTTCCTGACTATCCTTCCCGTTTCCCCCGGCGACCCTGCCGCGCTGATGCACGCCCGGGCATACTTCCCGCTGGTGGGGCTTGTCCTGGGCGCATTGCTGGTCGGCCTCGACCTGCTGCTCAGCGGCTGGCTTTTCCTGCCGGAAGGCATGTTTATCGCCCTGGCGCCGAAGCACTTGCTGGAGAGCGCGCTCCTGGTAGTCTTTCTGGTGGTTATGACCCGGGGGCTGCACCTGGATGGCTTCATGGACAGTTGCGATGCCCTGTTCGGCGGCCATACGCGGGAAAGACGCCTGGAGATAATGCGCGATCCGCACGTGGGCGCGTTTGCCGTGGCCGGTGTAGTCTGCCTCCTGATCATCAAGTGCGCGGCCGTAGCCGGCCTTTTGCAGCCCCTCAGATTGCATATGCTTATCCTGTTTCCGTGCCTGTCCCGCTGGGCCATGCTGCTGGTCATGGAACTTTACCCCTACGCGCGCAGCGAAGGGCTGGGCACGGCGTTCCTGGGGTCGGGCGGCCGCCTGCAACTGTTTTTCGGTTTTATCTGCGCCCTGTTCGCAAGCCTGCTGGCAGCGGGCGTCATGGGCCTGATCCTGCTGCTGGCGGCCAGCCTCATTGCCTGGGCCGTCGGCGCCTGGGCATCCAGGCGCCTGGGCGGGTTGACCGGCGACGTTTACGGCGCGATCAACGAGATTGTGGAGGCGGCAGTCCTGGTTCTTGCATGCTTCCTGCCGGTCGGGTTCTTTCATATGGCGCAACTCTCTGTTGAGTTGCCCTGGTAACAGGCGATGGGCTGGCAGGCATTTCCCGGAGAGTGGCATCTCAGCGCCGCCGTGCTGTTGCTGGCGCTGGTTTTTGACTGCATGCTGGGTGAGCCGCCTGATGTGCTCCATCCGGTAGTGTGGATGGGTAAACTCATTGCATTGCTGGAACGACTGTTTCCCATGGGAGGCAATGCAACATCCCTGCTGGCGGGTGCGGGCATAGCCTTGTTCGTGCCGGCCCTGTTCGGCCTGGCAGCCTGGCTGGCGGTCCAGGGATTGCGCGAACTCGGGACCATCCCTTACCTGCTGGGAGGCGCGTTGCTGCTCAAAACGACGTTTTCGGTAAAGGGACTCGGCCAGGCCGCGCAGGTCACCCGGCGCTTCCTGGTGGCCGGGAACCTGAACGCTGCGCGTCGGAGCCTGGGGAGGCTGGTGAGTCGCGATACGCAGAAACTGGACGAACCACTGGTTGCGGCGGCAGCCATCGAATCGGTGGGCGAGAATACCACGGACAGCTACATCGCCCCCTGGCTGGCGTTCGCCTTGCTGGGTCTGCCGGGCGCTTTTGCATACCGGGCTGTGAATACCCTGGACAGCATGATAGGTTATCATGGCAAATACGAATACTCGGGCAAGGCTGCGGCAAAACTCGACGACTTGGTCAATCTGGTTCCGGCGCGTCTCAGCGCATTGCTGCTGCTTGCGGCTGGCCTGTTTGCCGGATTATCCCAGCGCGTCGCTGAACCCCTTGAGGCCGTATCCGTGCGCCGTGGCTGGAAAATAATGCGCCGCGATCATGGATTGACGGAAAGTCCCAACGCAGGCTGGACGATGAGTGCGATGTCCGGGTTGATTGGTGTGGCCCTGGAGAAACCCGGCCATTACCTGATCGGCAACGGCCTGCGCCGACCCGGTGCTGCAGATATCGGCCGGGCAGTGCGCCTGGCATACCTGACTGCAGCGCTGGGAGTCCTGACGACCCTGTGCCTGTTGGTCATGAGCGGGAAATGATATGACCCGTACCGTACACGGCGGACTGAACCATACGGAACTGAAATCCCTGGGGCTTGCGCCGGGAGACATCCTGGATTTCAGCGCCAATATCAATCCCCTGGGAACGGCCCCGGGAGTGCTCAAAGCCCTGCACGGCGTTGACCCGGCTGCCTATCCCGACCCGGGCTGCCTGGAACTGCGGGAAGCGCTGGGCGCGCAGCTGGAGCTGGCGCCGGACCATATCCTTGCCGGCAACGGTTCCACGGAACTAATACACATGCTGGCGCGCGCCTGGCTGAAACCCGGCGCCAGGGCAGTGATTTTTACGCCAGCCTTCGGCGAATACGAGGCTGCCTGCCGTATGCAAGGTATCGAACCGGCCTTAATGCAGGCGAGTAGGGACGGGGAATTCCGCTGGGACTTGCCCGTTGCGCTTGATTTGCTGGCTGCAATGCAGCCGGCGCTTGTTTTTCTCGGCAACCCCAACAATCCAACCGGCAGCTACCTGGAAGAAGAAGACGTGGACCAATTTGCCGGAATAATCCAGGATTGCGGTTTGCTGGTACTGGATGAGGCGTACCTGTCCTTTGTCGACCGGCCCTGGGATGCCAGACCGTTGCTGGAACGGCGGAACGTGGCGCTGCTGCGTTCCATGACCAAGGACCACGCCCTGGCGGGGTTGCGGCTGGGCTACCTGCTCGCCTTGCCTGAGACGCTTGCGCGTATCAGCCCATGCGGCTACAGTTGGAGCGTCAATGCGCTGGCGCAGGCTGCGGGGATCGCTGCCCTGGAACACCAGGACCATATTGCAAGGGGACGGGAAGCCGTTCACGCGGGCAGGGAATTCCTGCAAAGGGAATTTCGCAGGCTCGGCCTCGAGTGCGGTTCTTCAGCAGCCAACTTCCTGCTGGTTAAGGTGGGCGATGCCGCCGGGTTGCGCCGCAGGCTTCTGCAGGACCATGGCTTGTGTGTGCGCGACTGCGCATCCTTCGGTCTGCCGGAGCATATCAGGATCGGCGTGCGCGCGCTCGAGGACTGCCGGTGTTTGATCAATGCCCTGGAAGAAAGCCGGGCAGAAACGTCTGCGGGGATGATTGGTGAAACATAA
>VYCZ01000445.1:7438-9853 GCA_009843675.1 Gammaproteobacteria bacterium
GGTACTTGGCGGGGCGCGTTCCGGCAAGAGTTCCTGCGCTGAAAGTCTTGCCGGTCAGGGCGGAAAAACGTTGTTCGTCGCTACCGCCGAGGCCAGGGATGATGACATGAAGCAGCGTATAACCAGGCACCGTGCCCGGCGTCCCGCCGCCTGGGATACCCTGGAGGAACCCCTGGACCCGGTCGCGGCTATCCCGTCCGCACTGGTCGATCATGATACGCTGCTGCTCGATTGCGTGACGGTCTGGGTCAGTAACCTGTTGCTGGCGCTCGGGGATGAAAACGATGCCGAGGCTGAAATCCTGGCCCGTGCCGGCGCGTTGCTGGATCTTTACGAACAGACGGATACCAGGTGGATCCTGGTCAGTAACGAGGTGGGGCTGGGCGTAGTCCCGGCAACGGAACTGGGACGGAGTTACCGCGACCTGCTGGGGCGGGTAAACCAGTTGTTCGCCGCCCGCGCCGACAAGGTGTACCTGATGGTCGCCGGCCTGGCCCTGGACTTGAAGTCTGCAGGCGCCCAGCCGTATTTTGATTTGAGCCAGGAGTCCGGGGAGGAAAGCTGAACGGAGCAGCCAAAGCGCCCGGCGCCTGTGGCGAACTGGCGCAGGGTATGGCCGGCGGCAGGCACTTCCTTGTCACCTGTCCCATAGACATGTATTCCAGCGCGCAGGTCGCGGTTACCACAGGCGCAGGCAGGATCAGTGGTCCTGCAGACTCGCCCAAGGCGCGCAACGCGGTAAAGTTGACACTCGCCCATTTCCGGCAAACCGGGATGGACGCGAGATTGCGCCTGTCCGGTCCGCTGCCGCGCGGCAAGGGAATGGCCAGCAGCAGCGTTGACGTGTGCGCGGCAATCGTCGCCACAGCCATGGCGCTGGGCCGGGAAATCACTCCCCCGGAAACGGCGAGCATCGCCCTCCAGGTGGAACCCAGTGACGGCATCATGTTCCCCGGGATAGCCATGTTCGATCACCGCGACGGCAGCCTGGCCCGGGTGCTGGGCGAACCGCCGCCCATGCGCGTCATGGCGCTCGACTTTGGCGGACGGGTTGATACCCTTGCGTTTAACAACGTGAACAGGGAAAAAATATTAATGCGCCTTGAGCAGCGCCTTCAGGAGAGCCTGTCCTGTATCACCACGGGGATACAAAACGGAGACCCGGAGGCGGTCGCACGCGGCGCTACCATCAGTGCGCTCGCCAACCAGGAAATCCTGTTCAAGCCGCAGTTGGAAGCCGTGATCGAGCTGGCGCCGGAGGTCGGCGCGGCGGGAGTCAACGTGGCTCACAGCGGCACGGTCATCGGCATGTTATTCCCGGATGCCGATGCGGATCTGGACGGTGCCGTTGCACTGGCCCGGGAGAAATTACCGGGACTCAGGCAGACTTTCCTGTGCCGCGTAGTGGGCGGTGGGGTCATTCCGCAATAAGTCTGTGCCGGGGGTCTGTCTGTTCGACTGAACCGATGTTCTTTCTGGCCTGTTCCAGGATTTCACACAGTTGCCGCGATCCCATCAGGATCCGGGTGGTATGGCGCTGAATGATGTCAGGGTCTATGAAAAACAGGTTGTCGTATTGTGTCGCTTTGAGAAAAGACCATTGTTTCCACTCATCCAGCCAGTCCGGCCTGGCCTCGTTCATGCCGCTGGCGATAATGGTGTCGGGGTTTTCCGTCAACACGGCTTCCTTGCCTACCTGTGGCGTCGGGGTGCCCAGCCCGGCAAAGATATTAGAGCCGCCGCATAAGCGGATGACGTTGCCGATTATCTGCCTGTCCGTAACGGTGATCAGCGGGTTGGGCCAGACCTGGTAGAAAACGGTTACTTTTTCCAGACCGGAGTATTCATTTCGTAACCGGGAGAGTCCGGCGATATACTCCTGCGCAGCGGTCCTGGCTTCGTCTTCCCGGCCGCCGAGAATACCAAACCTGATGATATCCGAGGCAACGTCCTCAAGCCGGTTCGGTTCGTTTACGAATACGGTAAGACCCAGCTTCATCAGTCTCTCCACCTGCTGGAATTGATTTCCCTCTTTCCAGGCGACGACCAAGTCGGGTTGCAAAGTCAGGATCGTTTCTATATCGAAATTGTCATACCCGCCCACCGATGGGATTCTGCGCGCCTCGTCCGGGTAATCGCTGTAGTTGACCGCGCCTATCACACGGTGGCCGATGCCGGCCGCAAACAGGTTCTCGGTGACATGCGGGGCCAGGCTGACGATGCGGGTGGCCGGACGCTCCAACCGCACTGTCCGGCCGATATCGTCAACCACGGAGAGCGCCTCGCCTCCGTATGTAAAATTCGGGATCAGGGTAAAAATAGTAAAAATACCCGGCAAGAGGCCTGCGGTATTTACCAGTGACTGTCTTTTTACTCTGACCCCGGATATCTGCTCTATACTGTCCATCTCAAACG
>VYCZ01000010.1:0-653 GCA_009843675.1 Gammaproteobacteria bacterium
GTTTCCGCGGGCAGCTGGTCCAGCAGGGACGCATCCACGCGTTCCGGTTCGCCCACGTAGCCGAGTCCGGCGTCTTTCTGCCTGGAACGCACCAGGCCGCTGGCCCGGTCGAATATCACGCCCCGGTATCCCCGGTGGGCCACGGCATCCCGGATCACACGGCTGATATCCAGGAACACCTCGTTGGCCAGGTCCAGGACTTCACGGGAAGTCACCCGTAGCCCGTCCAGCTTGCTCGGTTCCAGGCCGGCGGCCTGCATGCGCCGGTCCAGTTGACTTGCGCCGCCGTGCACCAGGATGACGTCGATGTCCAGGCGTTTCAGGGACACGACATCGCTGACCAGCGCGGGTATCAGGCGCTCGTCCTGCAATATCGAACCGCCGATCTTGAGCACGAACTTCCGGCCCTGGAAAGCCTCCAGGTAGGGAATGGCCTCCCTCAGGGCCTGGCCGTCAAAATCATGCTGTTCGGCGAGTTTCCTGGCCGTTTCCAGTAAGACGAGCTTGTAGGGCATGCAGGATGGAAAAGAGAAGTGGCAATTAAAATATGCCTCTGATTATATTATTGAACGAAGCCGATGACAAACTGGATAGTGCCAAGTCATGTTGGGAAGGCAGTTTCAAGACACGCTGTAAATACATCAATGTACGCT
>VYCZ01000010.1:663-8876 GCA_009843675.1 Gammaproteobacteria bacterium
TTCCAGAGGGTCTTGAAACTGCCTTCCCAACCTGCCAACGTACCATTGATGTTAAACTGACTTTATGAAGAAATACCTGATCATCGTGCTGATACCGGCAGTTGCTGCCGCAGTTGGTTATTTGATCGCCATGGATGGTGGGTCGGGCATAGGTGGTGAGTTCGTTTCTCAGGCTGATTGCAGGAAAGCCCCGGAACATGGTGAGATGGTCTGGATCGAAGGCGGCAGTTTTACCAGGGGGGCTACCGGTTTTTATCCCGATGAAGGTCCGCTGGAGGATATCCGGGTTGGCAGCTTCTGGATCGACAGGTTCGAGGTGACCAATGCTCGCTTCGGTGAATTCGTGGACGCGACCGGTTATGTCACCGTGGCGGAAACGCAACCTGACCCGGAAGACTTTCCCGGTATTGATCCTGCCCTGCTGGAACCCGGCTCCGTCGTATTCACTATGCCCACGGACCGGGACGGCAGCCTGACCCAATGGTGGCGCTTCGTTCCCGGCGCCAACTGGCGCGAACCCGGCGGGCCCGGCAGCTCTATCGAGGGGCTGGAGACTTACCCGGTGGTGCATGTCACCTACCAGGATGCAAAGGCCTTCGCCGAATGGCTGGGGCATGACCTGCCGACCGAGGCGCAATGGGAATACGCGGCCCGGGGCGGCCTGGACAAGGCCCTGTACGCCTGGGGTGATGAGTTCCTGGTTGACGGGCGGCACCAGGCCAACACCTGGCAGGGGGTATTCCCGGTAACGAACGCGGAGGAAGACACATTCCCCGGCAGCGCCCCGGTGGGCTGTTTTCCTGCCAACGGTTACGGCCTGTACGATATGATCGGCAACGTGTGGGAGTGGATTGACGACTGGTATTACCCGGTTTACGGTACGCAGGGGAGCGGCGGTCATGACCCGCGCCAGCCCGGCATGCCGGTAAAAGTGATCAAGGGGGGTTCCTACCTATGCGCGGACAATTACTGCCGGCGTTACCGGCCTGCCGCAAGGCACGCGCAGGAAACCACCCTGGGAGCGGCGCACATAGGCTTTCGAACCGTGAGGAATGCAAACTGATATGAAATTTGTTACTTACCTGCATGACAACAAGACGGGCTGGGGCCTGCTGGATGATGGGGTCGTCATTGATTTAAGCCATTTCGAGCCCTCCCTGAAAGCCGCGGTCGGCAATGGCAGCCTGGCAGATGCCGCCGGCGCCGCGGCAAACGGCGAAACCATGCCCCTTGACGAAATTACCTACCTGCCTCCGATACCGGACCCTGCGCGGATACTCTGCATCGGCCAGAATTACGCCGCGCACCGGGATGAAATGGGCGGGGACAGGACCGCGCACCCGCTTATTTTCACCCGTTACCCTTCCTCGGTGTCAGGCCACGGCCAGACCCTGGTCAAGCCGGCGGAAAGTGACGAATACGACTATGAAGGCGAACTTGCCGTTATCATCGGCAGATCGGGGCGGCGCATCAGCCCGGAACAGGCATTGGACCATATCGCCGGTTACAGTTGCTTCATGGACGGGTCGATCCGGGATTACCAGATACATACCACGCAATACATCCCCGGCAAAAACTTCGATGCCTCCGGTTCCTGCGGCCCGTGGATGATCCCAGCCAGGGAAATGCCGGACCCCAATGCCGGTTACCGGCTTGAGACCCGCCTGAACGGCGCCACAGTCCAGAGCACCACGACGGACCTGATGCTGTTCCCCGTGCCGGTTCTTATAGCCTACCTCTCTACGTTCACCACCCTGGAACCCGGCGACATCATCGCCACCGGCACGCCCGGCGGCGTTGGTTACAAACGGGAGCCCCAGCTTTATATGTTTCCCGGCGATCAGGTAGAGGTGGAACTGGAGGGAATAGGTACGTTGTCGAACACGATTGAAGGGAATTAGGGGAACCTCTGACTTAATCAGAGGTTCCTGAGAATTCTTAATTCCTGATTCCCGTCGGCTCCAGTTGCGGCGCGCGCAACAGGTATATCGCGACGCAGGCCAGGACCAGCGGGACCGCGAAGACGATGAAATTGACGCTGGTTGAATAACCCATGTTGATGAGCACGCCGCCCAGGTATGGGCCGATAATCGCGCCCGTCCGGCCTGCGCCGATGCTCCAGCCGACGCCGGTCGTGCGGATTTCCGTGTGGTACAGGCACGCGGCGGAGATGTAGAAGCCGACAAACCCTCCCAGTACGCAAAAACCCAACAGGAAGGCCAGTATCAGCAGCAGCCCCACCTCGGGCGGCGAAAATCCGAAGGCCAGCATGAAAACGACGCCACCGGTGAAAAACCAGATGATCAGGGGGCGCACGCCAAACCGGTCGGAGAGGTAGCCCAGGATGGAGCCGCCCAGGAACGCGCCGAAATTCAACGCGGTGCCGATATAGATGCCCTTGTCCACGGGCAACCCGGCGTCAACGGTTATCTTGGGCACCCAGCTGAACAGGAAATACAGCGTCAGGAACGCCATGAAGAAACCGCACCACAGCAGCAGGGTCCAGTTACGGTAGTCCGGTGTCAATATACTTGTGACCGATGGCTTTGCCGCGACTGCCGGCGCCGCCGGCATGGTTTCCAGTTGCGGCCATTCCATGCGGGTCAAGATCCGGTTTATCCTGGCCTGGGCGTTCCGGGGCTGCCGCGAGGAAAGAAATTCCAGGGATTCCGGCAGAAAAAGATATGCCAGGAAGGCTGCGGCAAATGACAGGGCGCTGCCGAAATAAAATACCGCGGACCAACCCGAATATTCGATCAACCAGACCGCGGCAAACCCGCCGACCGTGGCGCCCAGCGGATAACCCACCTGCATGAATCCCACCATCAGGCTGCGCTTCCTGGCCGGGGTGTATTCGGCCGTCAGGCTGGTGAGGCTGGCAAGAATGCTGCCGATCCCCAGCCCCGTGATAACCCGCATGGCGATCATCTCCACGGCATTGTCGGTCATGCCTGTTACGGCCATGCTGATGGCGATGGCAAGCAGCGAGAGCAATATCATCGCCCGCCGGCCTATGACGTCCGTGTAAGGGGCGATGAACGCCGCGCCCAGGGTCATGCCGATGAGGCCGGAGCTGAAAATGATACCCAGCACGTAGGGTGTCAACTGCCATTCCTGGGAGATTGTGGGCGCGGTAAAGGCGATGGCCAGCACATCGAACCCGTCCAGCATGTTCAGGGCAAAACAGCCCAAGACAACCCGTAGCTGCAGACCGCTGATGGGTCTTTCATCAATGAGCTGGCGGATATTTGTTTCGGACATGGTATTATTATTTTTCTGAATGTGGCCCGATTATGACGTTACGTATAATAACAACCAGAAAATTATTATGATCAGGACATTTGAGGGTATCACACCTGTAATAGCCGCATCTACCTTTATTGATGATACGGCCGTCGTCATCGGCAACGTTACCATAGGAGAACATTCCTCGATCTGGCCCACGGTCGTGATCCGGGGTGACGTGAACACGATTACCGTCGGGGACAGGACCAGCATCCAGGATGGTTCGGTGCTGCACGTCAACCACGATGCCGATTATAATCCCGGCGGCGACCCGTTGACTATCGGCAGTGACGTGACCGTGGGCCACAGGGTCATGCTGCACGGTTGCACCATTCAAGACCATTGCCTGATCGGCATGTCCTCAACCATCCTGGACCAGGCGGTGGTCGAATCCCACACGATGATCGGCGCCGGCAGCCTGGTCTCACCGGGTAAAACCCTGGAAAGCGGGTATCTTTACATGGGCACGCCGGCACGCCAGGTGCGTAAACTGACGGATGAGGAGCTGGCCTACATAGATTATGCCGCGCAATATTATGCGCGACTGAAGGAAAAACACCGTGTTACCGACAATTGATTTATGAGAGAACGACCATGGACCTCGCCAAACGCAAACTTATCGACCTGCAGTCCTATGTAGCATTCCTGGAACGGCACAACCACCTGGTCCGGGTGAAAAGCGAGGTGGACCCCGCGTTCGAACTGGCGGGCATCGCCAGGAAGTACGAGGGCGGCAAAGCCGTACTGTTCGAAAAGGTCAAGGGCCGGGATTACCCGGTGCTCATCGGCCTGTACTGGAACCGGGACTTCATGGCCAGGTTTTTCCAGACTACCAGCGCCCGGTTGCCGTTCGCGCTGGCGGACGACATCCGCGCCTGGCGCCGGAACCCCATTGAACCCGTGACGGTAGAACAGGGTCCGGCGAACGAGGTTATCGAGACCGACCCCGACCTTGCCACCCTGCCCATACCGCACCACGCCGAGGGCGACGGCGGCCCTTACCTGACCTCCAGTGTCGTCATCGCCAAAGACCCGGACACTGGTGTGCGCAACCTGTCCATCCATCGCATGATGGTGACCGGCAGGAACCGCTTTACCCTGCTGCTGGAGGAACTGGGTCACCTGATGGACTATTTCAAACGGGCCGAAGCAAAAGGCCGGCCGCTGGAACTCACCGTCAACAACGGGGCGGACTACGCCATGAGCATGGCGGCGGCTTCACCGGCGTCCGCCGCGCCCATGGAAATGGATGAAGTCGGCATCGCCTGCCAGATGCACGGCGCGCCGGTAAGGTTAATCGAAGCGCAGACGGTGGGAGTGGAAGCCTGGGCCGACGCACAGTTCGTCATCGAAGGGAGAATCCTGCCCGATGTGCGCGAACCCGAAGGCCCCTATGCCGAGGTCACGGGCTACTATGCCGGCGTCGACGACCGCTGGGTGTTTGAGGTATCCGCCATTACCCGGCGGCGGCAACCGATCTTCCATTCCATCCTCTCGGGCAAGGAAGTTTACAACGCCTACGGCCTCATTGCCGGGGCCGGCGCATTCGATAAAATTCACAGCCTGGTGCCGGAGGTGACCGCGGTGCATTTCTCCGACGGCAGCGTGCCCTACCACCTGGTGTTGCAGATCGACAAGAATCACGAGGGCAGCCAGCGCAACGCCATCATGGCGGCGTTCGTTTCCCTGGCATTCGTTAAGACCGTCACCGTGGTGGACACGGACGTGGACATCTACAGCCTGGCGGACGTGGACTGGGCGGTGCAAACCCGCTGCCGCTTCGACCGGGACCTGCTGCCGATACCCGACGGCATCGGCCACCGCCTGAACCCCATGGTGGAGGACGACAAGTGGACCCGGCTGGGCATCGACGCCACCGTGCCGCTGCCCCGGGAGGACAAATACAAGCGGGTCACCATGCGCGAGGTGAACCTGGACGATTTTGATATCGAGGGCGCCTGAACTCACCCTGTGAGATCAGGACCCGAAAGGAATTACGGAACTCCGGACTTAAACAGAGGCACGCTATTTGCCGTAGCGTTGCGCCTCCGGACGATGTTCTTTCCAGCGGAAGAACTCGACGATGTAGCCTTCCGGATCGTACACGCTGAACGATTCGATCATGCCGTCGGCGCCGGTCCTGAGGCCGTTTTTGATATTGATGCCTTCCATGTCTTTCAGCCTGTCCCACCAGGCTTCCAGTTCCGGCGTGTCGATGGAGAAAATTGCGCCCTTGTCCTCGGTCGGTTTCAACAGTCCGCTGCCGGCTTTAACCAGGCCGATGTAGGATGAGGCGTTGAGTTCGAAGATGACCACCCAGTCTTCTTCAGTCAGCGGCTTGAGGCCAAGTTTGTTCCGGTACCAGTCCGCCGCTGCGGGCAGATCGTTATAGTAAAAGAACGGAAGACTGCCTGTTACGACCGGGTGCCCGTCATCCGCGGCGAATACTGTTTTAGACAGTGATGCAGTACAGACAACCAGCCCTGCAAGAAAAACAGCAATAACCTGCGCGGTTCTAATCAGTCTTACCCCCGTCGTTGGTTGGCCATCACTGGAACCGGTAGCGCACCGACGCGCCGAAGGTCTGCCGCTCGCCGAAGATGTCCAGTTTGAAGAACCCGATATTATTGATATAGGTCAGGTAGTCTTCATCGAACAGGTTGGTCCCGTACACCGCGACCTCCCATTTCTCCGTGGCCAGGGCAACGCGCATGTTGGCTACCCAGTAATCATCAGATTTATCGAATACCTGGTTGGTCGCCTCCAGGAAACGGTCGTCGATCCAGCGGTAGTCCACGCCGATGATGAGGTCCATTCCTTCTGCCACCGGCTGCTGCCAGCGGGCCGCGCCGTTGTAGGTCCACTCGGGTGAGTTGACCGGGCGCTTGCCTTCCAGGGGTATTGCGCCGGTGTAGGTGGAAACTGTGCGGTCCGTGTTGTTGAATTCGGAATCCAGGTAACCGACGCTCTGCCTCAGGTACAGGGCGGGCACCGGCTGCCAGGTGATTTCGGCCTCGAAGCCCGTATTCAACTGCTCGCCGATGTTGCGGGTGATGGGCACCAGAGGTGAAACCGGGTCATCCACGTTCACCTGCACTTCGTCGTACACGTAACGGAACGCCGACGCGTTGATGCGCATGGTATCGTCCAGCAACTGGTACTTGAAACCCAGCTCCAGGGTCAGCAGTTCCTCCGGTTCAAACGTGGTGGCCGCGCCCGCGAACGGCAGGCTGTAGCCGCCGCTGCGGTACCCTGTCACAACATTGGAATAAACCAGCAGGTCGTCGCTTGCGTTCCATTCGATACCTACGCGCCAGGAGAAATCCCTGTCGGTACGGCTGTCGTTGTACGGCGGCGCGGCAGGTCCGAGGAACGGGCAGGCCGGCGAACCGATCGGGCCGGCAGGATAAGTCGTTACCAGGCAGGGAGTGACGAATTTTTCCTTGCCGAACTGCGGCAACAGGCCGATGCCCATTACCGCGTCACTGACCTTGATGGTATCGTCCGTGTAACGCAGACCCAGGTTGAGAGTCAGGTTGTCGGTAAAATCAAATTCATTGTGCGCAAACACGGCGATGGACTCCGTATCCAGCGCGAACTCGGAAAAGAACTGGTCGGCAAACGGCGGGGTGATGCCCGGCACTTGTTGCTGGCTCAGGTCGGAACCATCCACCTGGTCCAAATCGTCATTTTCATAGAAAAATCCCAGGATATAGCGCCAGCGTTCGCTCAGGAAACCGGACAGCCTGAGTTCCTGGCTGACCTGGTTCATCGCGTTGTAATAGTGGGTGCTGGTGGAGTTGAACATATCGGCCTGGCTGTCGTCCGTATGGATACGCTCGTAATATTCGTAGGCGGTGATGGAGGTCAGCGTCGCATTGCCGATTTCATAATCCCAGCGCAGGTAGCCGCCGTAGAAGGTATCGTCCCCGGTCGGCGGTTTGTTCTGGTTGATGGTATGGATGCCTTCGGGTTCGAATTCTCCCTCCGGGAATCCGTTGAGTATGGCAAACCCGGCGGTCTTGGCGCAGGACGACGGGTTTTTCGACACCTCGCCGGTAAACAACTGCGGGCACAGTCCCGGCGCCCCCAGGTTGAAAATCCCCGGGCCCTTCCAGGCCGTCGAGTCACTCTTGTTTATGCCGCCGTGCACCAGCGCGCGCACGGTCAGTTTCTCGCCCGACCAGAGCAACTGGCCGCGGAAGTCCAGAATGTCCGGCCTGCCGTGTTCGTCACCGGAAAACAGGTTCTTCTGGGGCCCGCCGTTGCCAAGTTCGGTATTGAACGAAAAGCGCCCGCTCAACTGGTCGGAAAGCGGGCTGTTGATCATGCCGGTCACCCGGTAACGTTCATGTTCGTCAATAGACGCTCCCAGCTCCGCCTCGAACGCGTCGACCGGCGCCTTAGTATAGAAGTTGACCGAACCGCCGGTGGTGTTCCTGCCGAACAAGGTGCCCTGCGGCCCTTTCAGCACTTCCACCCTGCCGATATCGTAATTGCGGCGCGCCTTCATCCAGGGTTTGGCGATATAGACTTCATCGAAGTGGGTCGCGACCGGTGAATCGAACTGCCCCTGGAATTCATTCAGGCCGATGCCGCGGATGTGCACGCTCTGCAGGAAAGTATTGTTGGCGTAGGCCTGCAGGTTGGAAATCTGCGCGGCCAGGCCGTCCAGGGTACCCCGGGTCAATTCCCGGTACTGTTCATCGGTAAAGGCCGCCACCGTCAGGCCCACGTCCTGGACCGATTGTTCGCGTTTCTGCGCGGTTATAGAGTCTTGCGAAAAAAATCGATGGATTCATGCGACTCACGGTTGCGCAACGATGTTGACACAGTCAACACTTTGTTGATTTTTACTCTGGGGGCGTCCAGGTTGCCGACCAATATTCGTCGTCGGAAAAGTCCAGGTTGCGCAGTATGTCGGGGTC
>VYCZ01000010.1:8886-9767 GCA_009843675.1 Gammaproteobacteria bacterium
GTGTAAATCCAGGCTGTGATGGCCCGATGGCGGGTGCGCAGCCGGTCTCGCTCGGCGTGGCCTGCGGAAAGACGTTGCCGGTCCGCGTCCGATGCCCCGGCCTCCGATGCACGGAAACGAAATTGCCACTCTGCATCAGTGGTCTGCTCGCCGTAACCCGCCGTGATGCGGGCGGTGCACTCGGTATCCAAGCGGGCGATGGCCTGAATCCGGCGAGCAAGAGTAGCCCACCCAACCAAGTCTTCCCAGGTGGGCTTCGGCGTCTGGTTGTCTTCCGGAAGCGGATGCTCAGTATCAAATTCTGGCGGGTTCCACACGTATCGGTCCCACGCGGACTTTTCATGCAGCGGGACAACTCCGCCGTTTGTCTGCTGGCCGGGGAAGTAACCATATGGCAGTTTCGGCTGGTAATACTCCCCAGGAGAATCTTCAACATTCAACGTTAAGATGTAAGAGAATGCCAACTCGAAATTTTCCGGTGAGAGGGTCGTTATGGCGATCATGTTACCTCCACAGCTTAAGTGTCAACGGATCACTAATGTCTGATATTGACCAGTAATTCGATCCAAGAGTCCAGACATATCTGAAATAATCCGTGTCGCCTCCGGGCACATTGTACGTTCTGGTCCTTCCCGCACTGCTGATATTCAGACTAGTCGTAACACCCCCCAGTGTGAACTCCGCCCGACTGATGCGATCTCCCGTTGAAATAGTATCTAAGATTAATCTTAACTGGTGCCTGCTGCTTTCAAAACTAAATAAACCCCTCACGGTCCCGATGGTGGAATCAGAATTTGACACACTTATCGCACCAAATCTTGAGTTATAAGGCACATTCGCTCCGGGTTCCCCTAGTAACTATCCTAGGGCGTGTTAACACT
>VYCZ01000203.1 GCA_009843675.1 Gammaproteobacteria bacterium
CTCCGGGCGGTGCGCGAGCGCGCCGCGGAGCAGGCCTTCCGGGAAGAGATTGAGCGCCTGGATGAGGCCCACCGCCAGCGCCTGGCCGATAACGCCGCGGCGGCTACCGAGGAGAACCTGATCCTGGTTGACCGCCTGCGCCGCGGCGCGGCTGCCGCGTTCGAGGAATACGGGGACGCGGCCACGGCCGCCGCGGACAACGCCCGCGAGGCCGTGAACCGCAGCCTGCAGTCCATGGAGGACGCCCTGGTGGATTTCGTCACCACCGGCAAACTGAACTTCCGGGAGCTGGTCGACTCCATCCTGGCGGACCTGGCGCGCCTCGTCATCCGCCAGTCCATCACCGGCCCGCTGTCCCAGGCGTTAGGGGGCGCCCTGGGCGGGCTGTTCCCCGGCGCCACCCCCGGCATCGGCGCCGGCGTACCCGGCAACTCCATCGCCGGCGCCCCGGTCTTCCATGGCGGCGGGCGGGCGGGGGACCCCTCGGGCCGGCGCCGCACCGGCATCGACCCGGCGCTGTTCCTGGGCGCGCCCCGGCTGCACCGGGGCGGCCTGGCCGGTGATGAGGTGCCCATCATCGCTCAGCGCGGCGAGCGGGTGCTGTCCCGCGCCGAAACCGCGGACTATGACGGCATGCGCCAGGCCCCGCAAGTGCACATCAATATCGACAACCGCGGCGCCCCGGTGAACGCCGAAGTGCGCAACCAGCGCTGGGACGGCCGCAGCCTGGTGGTGGATGTGCTGCTGGACGACGTGTCCCGGCGCGGGCCGTTCACCCAGGGGCTGCAGCGCACCTTCGGCCTGCGGGAGCAGGCCGTATGATTGCATTTTGCAACAACCAGGTTAACCAGGTAAGACAAAAATGATTGCAGTTAAGCATACCGTCTTACACGATCCTGCCCGGCCTGTGCCAAGAGGTGGCGACAAATGATTGCACTACCGGACCACCAGGGCATTCTCGCCGAGGGCTACACCATCCGCTATGCGCAGGACGTCCGGCGCCAGCAGCTCGAGGACGGCGCCGTGCGCCGGGCCCCGCTGCTGACGCGCCCGGTGGAGTTCACCGACCTGACGTTACTGGTAGGTGACACCGCCGCCCGCGAGGCGTTCGCGGCCTGGGCGGATGCGCACGCCCACGAGTGGTTCCTGATGACACTGATGCAGCGCCGGGCCGAGGTGCGCGTGGTGGGCGGCGCCACCGGCATCGCCTACCGCCAGCGCACTACCGGCCACGGCGTCCCGCTCTGGGCCGCGGCGCTGTCCGTGGAGTCCCGGCCGCTGGTGGTGACCCCGCCCGCGGGCGAGCTGGTGTGGCCGGACTACGTCCTGGTGCTGGCCGATGATGAGCTGGGCATCGACGGCATTGTCCGGCGCACCACGGTGGCCCAGGGCGCGCCGGTGCGCCAGGGCGACCCCACCGGGGCGGACCTGCCGCGCCGCTACCGCTTGAGCGTGCAACTGGACAACGAGCACCTGGCCCCCTTCCTGAATTACTGCCACGCCGCCGCCAACAAGCCCCTGTGGTGGCCCGCCGGCGCCACCAACACCTACCAGCGCCGGCGCCTGTACGAGGGCCTGGGCAGCCTGACCGTGCGCCAGGCGGCGCGCCAGGCCGGGGACGTGCAGTGGGTCGCGGACCTCGAGCTCGAGGGGTATGACGGCAATACCCGCATCATCCTGCCCCCCGACCAGCCCGGCACGGTGACCCTCAGCGCCCAGATCCCGGTGCGCACCACCGCCATCCGGGCCAGCCTGTCCGACCCGGACGGCTCCATCAACGCGCTCACCTGGCAGTGGCAGCGCGGCACCACCGATATCCCCGGCGCCACGTCCGCCAGCTACACCCCGGTGCGGGCCGACGTGGGCCGCACCCTGCGCGCGCTGGCCTCCTACAACGACGGGCACAGCCACGGCAAGACGGCCACGTCCGCGCCCACGTCCGCGGTGGCGAACACCCCGGACCAACCGGGCACGGTCACCATCGATGACACGACCCCGGTGCGCGGCACCGCCCTCCGGGCCGCGCTCACCGATGCGGACACGCCCATCAGCTCGCTCAGCTGGCAGTGGCGGCGCGGGTCAGTCAACATCCCCGGCGCCACGTCCGCCACCTACACCCCGGTCCTGGCCGACGTGGGCCAGCGCCTGCGGGCCATTGCCTCGTACTCCGACGGGCACGGGCACGGCAAGACCGCGACCTCGGCGCCCACCTCCGCCGTCGCCAACACTACCGACCAGCCGGGTACGGTGACGATTTCGAACACGACGCCGGTGCGCGCCACAGCCATTACCGCCCGCCTGTCCGACCCGGACGGCAACCTCACCGGCGTCACCTGGCAGTGGCGGCGCGGGTCCACCAATATCGCCGACGCCACCTCCGCGACCTACACCCCGGTGCTGGCCGACGTGGGGGAGACCTTGACCGCGGTGGCGTCCTACACCGACGCCCACGGCGTCGGCAAGACGGCCTCCGCTGAGACCGCCGCCGTCGCCAACACGGTGGACCAGCTGGGCGAGGTGCTGCTTGATGACCCGACGCCGTCGGTCGGCGCCACCGTCACGGCCAGCCTGGAGGATGCGGACACGCCGCTCACCAATATCACCTGGCGTTGGCAGCGCCGCAACCGTGGCGCCGGCACGGGTTGGGTTGACATTGCCGGCGCCACCTCCTCCAGTTACACCCCGGTGGCCGCGGATGAGGGCTATCAACTGCGGGCGCTGGTGTATTACGACGACGCGCACGGCCTCGGCAAATTCGACATCTCGCGCAGGACATCCGCCGTCATCGCCACCCCCGACCAGCCCGGCACGGTGACCATTTCGGACACGACCCCGGTGCGCGCCACGGCCATTACCGCCACCCTGTCCGACCCGGACGGCTCGGTCAGCGGCCTGACCTGGCAATGGCAGCGCGGGTCCACCGATATCACCGGCGCCACCTCCTCCAGTTACACCCCGGCGCTGGCGGACGTGGGTCACACCCTGCGGGCCATCGCGTCCTACAACGACGCCCACGGCAACGGCAAGACGGCGACCTCCACGGCCACCAGCGCGGTCGTCAACACGGTGGACCAGGCCGGCACGGTGACCCTCGATGTCACCCGGCCCAAGCTGGGCGAGGCGGTCACGGCCGCCCTGTCCGATGCGGACACGCCCATCAGTTCACTCACCTGGCAGTGGCAGCGCAACGATGGCGGCTGGGCGGATATCAGCAATGCCACGGCGGCTGCCTATACCCCGGTGGAGGCCGACGTCGGCCACACCCTGCGGGCGGTGGCGTCCTACACCGATGCGCACGGCACCGGCAAGAGCGCCACGTCGGCGGCCACGGCCGCGGTGCGGGGGTCCCGCACGGAGCTGTCGATAGCGCTGGGTACCGGGACCAACATCAGCGACTTCGGCGCCTACTGGGTCAACGTCCCCGCCAACGCCATCCCGGCGGCCTGGATGGCCGATGGCACCGAGGGGCGCGTGAACCAGGTGCTGCTGTTCGATCCCGACCGGGTGACGCTCAACGTCAACAAGGCGTTCAAGGACTCGGTGGCCGAGGACCTGGAGCTGACCATCACGTCCGGCAGCGCCTCATTTACCACCACCATGACCGACACCAGCCGTCCTTACGAATGGGATGACAGCGGCGCGGCCACGTTCCTGGCGGCGCTGTCCGGCGGGCGGCCCAGCGCCAACCTGACGCTGAGCACCGGGGGCCTCTGACATGGTGGACACCACCGCCACCAGCGCCAAGTGGCAGCAGGCCGCCCGCGCCCAGGCCCCGGACAGCAGGGCCCTGCTCGCGGTGGAAATCACCCACCCGGACATTCCCATCCCGGTGCGCACCATCAACGATTCGGCCGAGCACACCATCGAAGGCAACATTTATGCCCGCAACCGCTTCGAGCTGCGCCTGGCGGGCGACGTGGAGGGCGAGGCTCCACGCGCCACCCTGCGCCTGGACAACGTGGGCGCGGCCCTCACGCAGTGGATTGAGCTGGGGCGGGGCGGCGCCGGCGCCGCCGTGCGCCTGCTCCAGGTCATCGACGATGCGGTGGAGTGGGAGCTGACCCTGGACTCCGCCGGCGCCGTGGTGGACCACGAGTCCGCCGTCTTCACCCTGGGGTTCGACCCGCTGCTGCAACGCCCCGCGGTGCAGATGCGGCACGACCCCGAGCACAGCCCGGGGCTGTTCTGATGGCGCACTGGTCCGACGATTGGCTGGGCATGGCCTATGACGAGCAGCATTACAACTGCTCGCACTTCCTGGCCGAGGTGCTGTCCCGGCAATTCGGCCTGGACCTGGACCTGCCGCCGCCGGCCGCCACCCTGCGCGGGCGCGACAAACAGGTGGCGCAGGTGCTCACCCTGCGCTGCGCGCGCGTCCTGGGGGAGCGCCGCGAGGGCGACATCGTGCTGGCCCTCGCCCACGGCCGCCGCGCCGAGGTGGGTCACCACAGCGGCGTGCTGGTGCTGCCGGGCACTGAGCCGATGCTGCTGCACTGCATGGCGGGCCTGGGCGCCTGCCGCCACCCGCTCAGCACACTGCCCGCGCGCGGGCTGATTGTCCACGGAGTGTACCGATGGCGGAGCTGACCCCGCGCGACCTGCTGCCCGTGCGCGCCGACCTGTGGCCGCACCCGCTGACCGCCCACGGCCGCCTCCGCGCCGAGGCCTGGGTCCCGGACGCCGGCGCCACGCTGCTGGACGTGCTCTCACAACTGGGCGAGCCGCCGCACGGCCCGCTCATCGTCACCGTCAACGGCCTGCCGGTGCCGGCGGCCCGGTGGGAGACACACCTCGTGTTTCCCGGCGACCTGGTGCTGTGCCGGGCGCGCCTTAAGGGCGGGGACACCAACCCGCTGCAGGTGGTGCTGATGATTGGCGTGCTGGCCCTGGGCGGCTGGGCCGGGGCCGCCATCGGCGGCGTGGCCGGCTCCCTGGTGGCCGGCGCCATCGTCACCGTGGGCGGCCTGCTGGTCAACGCCCTGTTCCCCCCGGCCCTGCCCGACGCCCCGGACAAGCCCAAACCCATCTACACGCTCACCGGCGGCGCCAACCGCGCCCGGCCCTATGACCCGGTGCTGATGGTGCTGGGCCAGCACCGGGTGTTCCCGGACCTGGCCGGCGCCCACTACGTCGAGTTCGTCGGCGGCGAGCAGTACCTGCACCAGGTGTTCGACATCGGCGTGGGAGACCTCGACATCACCGACATCCGCATCGGCGACACGCCCCTGGGCGCCTACAACCGCCGCGCGGCGCCGTCCGGGGACACGGTGGAGCATACGGTGCCGGAGTTCTACGGGCGCCCGATATACACTCAATGGCGCGGCAACAGCGCCGCCAACGCCCTGGCGGACGTGGAGCAGCAGCTGGCCCTGCCCGGGGAGCCGATTACCCTGGTGGCCGAGGACGTGGACACCGTCACCGGCGCCCAGCTCGACGACACCAACTGGCACACGCGCACCTCGTCGCTGAACGCGGCCCGGTTGGGCCTGGATATCGTCGCCAACGTCCTGCGCTTCTCCAAAAAGGGCAAGCTCCGCAGCCACACCGTCAACCTGACCGTGCAGTACCGGGAGCAGGGCAGCACGGGGGCCTGGACCACCGTCACCGACCCGGCCACCGTCATCACCAACGGCAGCCAGGACCCGGTGCGCCGCACCTGGTTCATCACGCCGCCAACCGCGGGCAAGCAGTGGGACGTGCGGGTGAAGCGCGACACCGCGCCGGCCTCGGACACCCGCACCCGGGACGAGGTGACCTGGTCCGCGCTGCGCACCTACCAGGCCTCCACCGCCAACGCCGCGGGGCGCACCCGCCTGGCCCTGCGCATCAAGGCCACCGGCCAGCTGAACGGGCGCCTGGACCGCCTGAGCGCCCTGGTGTCCGCCCGCGTCAAGACCTGGGACCAGGACGTCGCGGCGTGGTCGGCTGACAACGCCCCCACCTCCAACCCGGGCGATATCCTGCGCGGCTTTGCCGAGGGCGTGAAGGACCGCGCCGGGCGTCTCATCGCCGGCGCCGGCCTCTCACTCGCCAACCGCATCGACCTGCCCTCCATCCAGGCCTGGCGCGAGTGGTGTCACCGTGAGGGCCTCACGTTCAACTACGTCCTGGACGGGGCGGCGGGCCTGGAAGAGATGCTGCAGCTTATCACCCGGGCCGGGCGCGCCAGCCACTCCTGGCACAGCGGCAAGCTGGGCGTGGTCTATGACGAGGCCGAGCGCCTGCCGACCTCACTCATTACCGCCGGCAACATCCTGGCCGGCAGCCTGCGCGTGGAGTGGGCCGACGGGCGCCTGGCCGATGAAATCGTCGCCGAGTACACCGACCCCGACTTCGACTGGCAGCCGGTGGCGCTCCGGCGCAAGGTCACCGGCGTCATCCACCCGCAACGCAGCGCCCGCATCCGCCTGCCCGGCGTCACCGACCGCGCCCAGGCCATCGAGGAAACCAACCTGCACGCGGCCCGGCAGGAATACCACCGCCGGCGCCTGACCTGGGCCATGGCCATGGAGGGCTTCTCGCTGCTGCGCGGGGAGGTCTATTACCTGAGCGAGGCGCTGGTCAGCGGCGGCGTCACCGGGCGCCTGACGGGCGGGGACAAGGCCGCGCCGCAACTGGACCAGGCCATCGATATCAGCGCCGGCACGGACTACCTGCTGCTGCGCCTGGCGGACGGCGCCCTGCACACCAGCGTCGTCACGCACCCGGACGGCGGCGCCGGGGAGACCGACACGCCCGCGCTGGCCACGCCCCTGCCCGGGGACCCGGCCCAGGGCGGCCTGGCCGCGGCGGCCGATGCCGGCGTCCAGGCCCGCGACGTGCTGTGGCGCTACTACAGCGCCGCCAACCCCCCGCTCAAGGTCAAGATTACGGGGGTACGGCCCCTGTCCGATGATACGGTGGAAATCCAGGCCATCGACGAGGTGGCCGCCTACTACACCGCCAAGGACCTGGCCCTGACCGACCCGCTGCCCAGGCTGCTGTCACGGGGCCCGAAAATCCTCGCCATCAACGTCAGCGAGACGCTGCTGGAGACCGGCGGCGGCTACGCGGTCGAGATTGTCGCCACGCTGGTGGTGGAGGGCGACTGGCGCGGCGGCGTCATCTGGGCGCAACTGAATGAGCAGGAGCGCCGCATCGTCGCCAGCCTGTCCGGCCAGGAGACGCGCGGCGCCTGGATCGAGCAGGCCGAAGGCACGCTCACCATCACCGCCGTGCCCGGCTCGGACGTGGCGGCCACGGGCGCGGCCCTGACCGTGACCCACACCATTGGCGCCGATACCGTGCCCCCGGACGACCCGGAGGGCGTCACCGCCACCGGCATCCCGGGCGGCTACGAGGTCACCTGGACGGCGCCCGAAGAGCCGGATTACGCCGTCACCGAAATCCTGGACGCGGTGGGCGATATACTTACCGTCAGCCATATAACAGTGGTGCCGCGCGGCGAGGTCGCCGCCACCGTGTTCACGCGCCTGGGCGTTGAACAGGCCACCGACATCACGGTATTCGTGCGCCACAAGGACCGCTCCGGCAACACCAGCGAGCCGGTGCGCGCCACGGTCACGACGCTGGCGCCGCCCGCGGACGGCGTGGGGCAAGAGCGCGTGTTCTGTGCGACGGCGCTGGGCGGCACCATCACGGGCAGCGCCAACCTGCCGGACCCGGACTGGAATTTCAACGAGCCGGACCTGAGCAGCGATGACGGCATCACTCGCGGCAACAACGTCTATTACCAGGGCACGCCCGCCGACCTGGGCGCAGCCAAGCCGTTTGTCACGCCGTTTGTCCGCACCATCAAGGGGGCGCCGGCGCCGAACGCCGATATCGGCACGGTGGCCTGGACCCAGGAGGCTGCGCAGCGTTTGTTTGCTGAAGACGGCCAGGACGGCCTCCAGGGGCCGAAGGGTGATCCGGGCGATGACGGAGATGACGGCAAGGACGGCAAGGACGGCGTCGGCGACTCGCTCAGCGATATCAAAACCCAGCAGATTTACCGGCGCACCGCCACGCCCATCAAGCCCAACACGCCGAGGTCCAGCGCCGCTCAAAAAACAGACGACCGTTACACTCCCACTGGCGCCAGCCGGACATACACGGCGCCCACGCAAGCGCTGCCATATGCGTGGGTGTCCACCCGCCTGGGCAAGTCCGGCGGCTGGGGTGACTGGTCCGGCTACCGGCCGAACGGCACTCACCAGAGCGTGTTTGCAGCCGGGACCCGCAGCGCGGAGACCTACCCCCCGGTGGACATCGCCCCGGCCAAGGCCTGGTCGGACACGATAGCGAACAGGACGACCAAGGACAGCAACGTCATCACCGACATGGTGACGCAGTACAACGACACGGAAAAATGGACCGAGACCCGGTACTGGGACGGCACGGCCTGGGTGAAAGTGGACGTGAAACTGTCCGGTAACTACTTCTTCGACGGGGCCATCGGCGCGCGGAAACTGGACGTGGAAAACCTGAGCGCCCTGAACATCAAGGTGAGGAATGTGGACGTTGAGGGCGTCATCCAGGCGGAGCATATATCAGCCGACGTGATCAACGTGGAGACGCTGTGGAGCGGCAGCGCGACCGTAACCCTGAGTATCGGGGTCGCCACGAGAACTGATGTCGAGACGATAGCACTGGATGATGGGTTTGATTTGGATGACTACGGCAGCATACTCATTCTGGGAAGCCCTGATGTAAATCACGTGCAGAGCAACCTGACCCGCCGCACCGCTGGGGCGGGCGGACAAGTCCTTAAACGTGTTGGTGACCGCAGCACAGTGGCCGTGCGGCGCAACAGCGGCGGTACGGCCCTGGTATTTACCGCGCGGCAAACGGGGTCATTTGGCAACTCGGCGGATGCGATATCCTATACGGTGCAACGCATCCTGGGCGTGAAGGGTAATCCGGCGACCGGCACCGTTGACCCGCCTACGGACCCTCCAGGCCCGGACCCCGCACTCACCCTCAGCGACAGCGGGACCATCGAGATTGATGAGGGAAGCTCCAGGCTGTTTAATTTCAGCATCGGCGCAGCGGTCAGCAGTGACGTTACTGTTACCTGCGCATTGTCCGGCTCGGGGGCTGGCGGAGCGATCTCTTTTGCCTCTGGATCCTCGGATACCAGCGAGGCGGTCACCATCCCCGCCGGGCAAACGGGCGGCTCCATCAGGGTGTATGCGCGGCAAGACAGCGACACGTCCGATGAAACCGTAACGCTGACCATATCAACCAGCAATACGGATATTCCTTCCGGAAGCCGCAGTGACAGCGTGAGCATCAGGGCGGATGACGATGATACCCCGGCGCCCACGACCACTACCTTCAGCTTGTCGCCATCCAGTGATCAGGACATCGAGGAGGGAGACAATGAACTATTCACTATCCGGCTCGGCACGACATTATCGTCTGCTGTAACATTCGACTGCGACCTGTCTGGCTCCGGCGCCGGATCAGATGTGTCGTTTTTAAGTGGATCGAGCAGTACCAGCATCACGCGAACAATCAACGCGGGGTCTAGAACTGCGACATTTCGAGTGTACGCCCGGGACGACGACTCCTCAGATGATGCCACCCTGACGGTCGGTACTAATTCCCCGCTGGTGACCACGTCGGATATCGAGGTGGATATTGAGCCTACGGCAGCGCCGGATCCTGCGGATTACGAGGCCACAATTACCATAGGTCGTGGCAATTTTAGTGGGAGCGGATATCTACTAGGGCCTGTTAACACTAAATGTGATATACTCTGCCTTCCCATTTTACACCA
>VYCZ01000118.1:0-2466 GCA_009843675.1 Gammaproteobacteria bacterium
GTTGCAGGACGTCCATATCGAAAGGACCCGCAAACGCGGCCTGGTCGGAAATATCATCAAGGGGCGCGTGTATCGGGTGTTGCCGGGCATGCAGTCGGCGTTCGTCGATATCGGCCTGGAGCGGACGGGGTTTTTACATGTCTCGGACCTGGTCGAAACCGTCGAAGACCTGGAGGTGGAGTCCGTTGCCGGCGCGCTCGCGGAGAATTCAATCGATACCTTGCTGACCGAAGGCCAGGAGATTCTGGTACAGGTGGTCAAGGACCCGATCGGCGCCAAGGGCGCACGGCTCACCACCCGTATCTCCATTCCGTCCCGCTACCTCGTGTTCATTCCCAACCACTCCGTTATCGGGGTCTCCCAGAGGATAGAGGATGAAGCGGAGCGGGAACGCCTGCGCCGGGTCATCGCCCACTACCAGGCCGAGGAGCAGCAGGTCGCCCTGGGCGCGGGCGGCGGCGCTACCGTGCTGCACACCATCAAACCGGAAGCGGCCAGGGGCGGTTTCATCATCAGGACCGCCGCGGAGAGCGCCGATGAAGATGAACTGTACCGGGACATGGACTTCCTGCTCAAGCTCTGGGGTTCCATATCCATTCGCGCAAAAAACACCTACGCGCCGGCGCTTATCCACGAGGACTTGCCCCTGGTGGTTCGGACCATGCGCGACCTGACCCACGGCGAGGTTGAAAAAATACGCATCGACTCCAAGGAAACCTACAAGCGGGTCATGGAGTTCAGCAAACATTTCATTCCCGATTTCCTGGGCCGGATCGAATACTACTCCGGTGAACGGCCGATCATGGACCTGTATTCCATCGAGGATGAATTACAGAAATCCCTGGAGCGCAAGGTACAGTTGAAATCCGGCGGGCACCTTGTCATAGACCAGACCGAGGCAATGACGACCATTGATGTCAATACCGGCGCGTTCGTAGGCCACAGGAACCTGGAGGAAACCATATACAAGACCAACCTGGAAGCGGCCCAGGCCATAGCCAAGCAATTGCGCCTGCGCAACCTCGGCGGCATCATCATCATAGATTTCATCGACATGCAGGAGCAGGAACACGCGCGCCAGGTGCTCCGGACGCTGGAAAAACGCGTGGAAAAAGATCATTCCAGGGTCACAATCAGTGAGTTCACTTCACTCGGCCTGGTACAGCTTACGCGCAAGAGAACCCGGGAAAGCATGGAACAAATCCTGTGCGAGCCCTGTCCTACCTGTAACGGGAGAGGCTCCATGAAGACTCCGGAAACCGTATGCTACGAAATATTCCGTGAAATCCTGCGTGAAGTGCGCCAGTTTGACGGCAGCAAGCTGCTCGTCATTGCCGCGCAGTCCATTGTCGACATGCTGACGGACGAAGAGTCCGCCAGCGTGGCCGAACTTGAGGAGTTTATCGGCAGGCCTATTACGTTCCAGGTCGAACCGCTTTACATCCGGGAACAATATGACATCGTGTTGTTGTAGGCGTCATTTACATGCCAGGTAGCATCAAAGAGAGGCTTTATCACACCTCTCTCTATCTCATTGCAGCGGTTATCCTGCTGGCTGCGATAGCGGTAACCGTTGTGCGCCTGACGCTGCCGAACATCAGCCAGTACAAGGGCCAGGTGGAAGCCTGGGCCGAAAGCTACATGGAATATCCCGTCGCAGTCGATTCCATCAGTGCGGAATGGCAGGGGTGGACCCCCAGTCTGCTGTTGACGGGAGTCCACCTGCGCAGCCGGGACGGCAACCGGAAAATCATCAATTTCGATGCGGCAACCGTGGAAATATCCCCGCTGATGTCGCTGTGGAAACGCTCACCGGTACCCAGGCGCATTGTGATTTCAGGGCTGGACGTGTCTGTGTCGCGTCTGGCTGACGGCACGCTGCTCGTTCAGGGCATCAATATCAACCCCGACCCCGACGGACAGGAAAACGAGTTCGTCAAATGGCTGTTCGGCCAGGACAGCATAGAGGTTCAGGACACCACCATCACCTGGACCGACCACAAACACCGGCAGGCCGCGGTTGAGTTCTCCGGGGTCAGCCTGCTTATCCGCACGGACGGGGCCAGGTCCCAGGTGACGGGAGAGATGAATCTCCCGGGCAAATACGGGGAAAAGATGAGTTTTGCCCTGGATGCAACGGGCGAACTCTGGTCATCGGACTGGTCCGGGGAAATCTACGCGTCCACTACGCAATTCAACCCGGACAGCTGGTACCGGGAATACCGTCCGGAGCGACTTACCCCTGCCGGCGGCAGCGCAGACCTGGAACTCTGGAGCGCCTGGGAGCAGGCAAGACCGGTGCTGGTACAGGGACGCCTGGTATACCGGGATTTTGTCGTGCTGACCTCGGCGAAGACCCTGAATGTCAGCGCGCTGGGGGCGCGTTTCACGGGCCGGCAATTGCCGGACAGGGACTGGCATTTTTCCCTGAAACTTGACCGCATGGAAACGGAAACCGGCGCCTGG
>VYCZ01000118.1:2476-9640 GCA_009843675.1 Gammaproteobacteria bacterium
CTGGCCGGTCGCCAACATTGAATTTGTCGTCCCCGGGGAAGCCGGCCGGCGCTACGCCCTGGGTTTCGATTACCTGAACCTGGCGGACCTGGCGCCGCTTGCTCCCGACCTGGAGTTTATTCCCGAAGCAGCCGGGCGCATGCTCAAAAACGCCTCGATCAGTGGTGAACTGCTTAACGGACTGGTTGTCCATGACCGCCACCCCGACGCGGAACAGGTACTTGTATATAACCTGGCTTTCAGGAACCTGGATGCCTCCCTGGGCCCGGACCGGCCGGCGGCCGGGATCCGGTCCGGGAGACTGCGCGGAACGGACAGCCGGGCCGGGATTACCATGAACGGCGCCGGCGCGGAATTCAGCATACCTGGCCTCTACGCCAATGAACTGGCGTTCAGCAACCTGGACGGCTCGCTCTCCTGGATGCGCACTGAGCAGGGCTGGGTACTGCATACGGACGACCTGTTCATGGAAAACCGTGACATGTCCCTTGCCGTCAGGGGAAGCGCGGCACAAGACGGGGGGGGCGCCTCACCCTACCTGGACATGATCGCCGAAATCCGTAGCGAGCGGCTGGAAAACATGTACCGTTACATGCCGTATACGGATAAATTCCGCATCCGGGAGTGGATGGAAAGGTCCCTGCACGCGGGGTACGTCGATTCAGCCATCGCCGTCATACGCGGTTACCCGGACGAGTTCCCGTTCAGGAACAACAACGGCAGTATGCGCGGGGTGGTGAACCTGTCCGGGAGCATTGTCGAATACTCGCAGCAATGGCCTGCCGTGGACAATGCAGACGCCGAAATCTTCTTTCACAACGAACTGATGACGGCGCGTATCAGCCGCGGCAGCGTCTTCGGCGCACAGGTCACCGGGGCAACGGGCGCCATCGAGGACCTGACCAGGCGTCCCAAGGTGGTTCTGCTCAAGGGCAACGTTAAGGGTGTGGAAAAAGACCTTGAATTATACATCGCGCAAAGCCCGCTGGCTGAAGGCGGCATAATCAATCATGCCAACCGGTCCCTGGTGGCCGGCAGCTTTGACATGGATCTGGACATGAGCATCCCGATAAAAGCGCCGCACCTGCAATCCGTCATCAACGGAACGCTCAGCCTGGAAGACGCCAGGCTGGTCTCAAAGGCCGGCAACCTGGAACTGGAGCAGGTTAACGGCACACTCGGATTTACCCGGGATTCCGTGGACGGACGCGGCCTGACTGCGGTGTTTGCCGGGCAACCGGTAACGCTGGCCATGACCGGTTCCAGAAACACGCCGGAAACGCCGCCCGCTTTCGTGATATCCGGGCGTTCAACCGACGAGGTTATCATGCAACAGGTCAGCGAGCGCTTCCCGGGCGCGGCCCATTTCGCCTCCAGGCTGGGAGAACGCATCTCCGGGTCGGCTGACTGGCAGGCCCGGTTTATCTTTGAACAGGATGCGCAGGCCTTGAGGCAGCGCCTGGAGCTGGAATCCGACCTGTACGGGCTGGCGCTGGACCTGCCCAGGCCGCTGTGGAAACCGACCTATGGCAGGAAGCAACTGGTTATCAGGAAAACCCTGGGTGAACCCGGGCCGACAGAACTGGTTTATGATGACGATGTGTTCGCGCGGCTCCACACCCGGCAAGACACGAGTCTCGAAAGACTGGATATAGCCCTGGGAAACGGCTTCCGGAGCGGCCCTGCCGGCGCCGGGGTGAACCTGACGGGCCGTACCGGCATCCTGCTGTTTGATGAATGGCGCGACGCCATTGCCTTCTTCGCTCGCGAACAGGGTGATGGAACCGGTTTTTTCAGTTTCGCAAACATCAACATGGAACTGGAAACAGGCCTATTGAATGTCCTGAACCAGTCGTTCAAGGATAGCAGCATGCAGGCAAGCCGGCGCAATGGAGACTGGCGGGTTGCCTTCCAGGGGAAGAGCCTGGAAGGCGAAATGTTCCTGCCCAAGCGCCCGTCCCCGGAAAACAGGATAGAGGTCAACCTTGATAAACTGGCCATTAAAAAAACCGGTGACGGCAGGAGCGCAGGTGAGGCAGACCCGGGCAACCTGCCGCCGGTGCGGGCGGAAATTGCCGACTTCACATACGGAGACTACCACCTGGGCAGCATGACACTCTCCACCACGCCGACCGCCAACGGATTGTCGTTCGAGGAAATCGGGTTTGAGACGCCGGAGATGACCATCAACGGCACCGGACTGTGGGAAAAGCCGTTCAACAGGAACAAATCATACTTCACCATAGATTTGAAAGCCCGCAAACTCCATAAGATGCTGGCCGCTTTCGGCTATGATGATACCGCCATCAAGGCGGACAAAACGGAAATAGCCATCGATGCAGTCTGGGACGGTTCACCGGACGAGTTTTCACTGGAAAAACTGGCCGGCACGTTCGATATCCGGGTAAAAAAAGGCCAACTTCTCGAGGTGTCTCCCGCGGCAGGGAGACTCTTTGGACTGCTGAGTATCCAGACCCTGCCCAGGCGGCTGACGCTGGACTTCACCGACCTGTTCGGCAAGGGCCTGGCGTTCGACAAAATAACCGGGAGTTTCAATATCGCCAACGGCAACGCCTACACCAATGACCTGCACCTGACCGGACCCAGCGCCGACGTGTTGATCAGCGGCAGGACCGGCCTGGCCGACCAGGACTACGACCAGCTCGTTACCGTCACGCCGCAGTTCGCCAACAATCTGCCCATTGCCAGCGCGCTATTGGGTCCGGTCGGAATCGGAGTGGGCGCGGTGCTGTACCTGGCCGACAACATGTTCGGGTTGATCGACAACAATATCAACAAGATGCTCAGCTACCAGTACACGATCACCGGCAACTGGCATGACCCGAAAATAGAAAAAGTGAAGGAATCCGCCGAGGACAAACAGGTAAAAGTCCCGCACACGTCCCAACTCCGCTACCCCTGACCCTCTGTCTTATCCGCAGATGACGCAGATGAACGCAGATAAAACAAAACTTTTTCAGGAAACTCCTGCTTAATCAGGTTCCTTAATTTTTCCTCTGTGTACCCTGTGGCTTTATATCTGCGCTAATCTGCGTCATCTGCGGATAAATCATGAAGAGTAAAAAAATCATAGTCGGCGTGTCCGGAGGGGTTGACTCCTCAGTAGCCGCGCTGCTGTTGCTCGAACAGGGCCATGAGGTGGAGGCCTTGTTCATGAAGAACTGGGATGAAACCGACGAGAGCGGCGGTTGTATCTGGGAAGCCGACGTGGAAGACGCCCTGGCCGTGTGCGAAAAACTCGGGATCAGGCTGAATACCGTGGACCTGTCCCAGGCATACTGGCACAAGGTGTTCCGGGAGTTCCTGGATGAATACAGCCGCGGGCGCACCCCCAACCCTGACATCTTGTGCAACCAGGAGATCAAGTTCCGCGCCTTCCTGGACCATGCAACGTCCCTGGACGCCGCGGCTATCGCCACCGGGCATTATGCATCAATCCTGCGCGACAACGGCGCCTGCCGCCTGCTCAAGGGCGCCGACCGCAACAAGGACCAGAGTTACTTCCTGTGCCGGCTCAACCAGGAGCAACTGGCAAAAAGCCTGTTCCCGCTGGGCGCCCTGACAAAGCCTGACGTGCGCGCCCTGGCGCAACGCCGCGGCCTCATCACCCATGACAAGAAAGACAGCACCGGCATCTGTTTTATCGGCGAACGCCCGTTCCGCGACTTTCTCGGCCACTACCTGCCGGTACAGGCGGGACCGATCCGCACCCTCGACGGCAAGGACGTGGGCGAGCACGCGGGAATCCACTTCTATACCCTGGGCCAGCGCCAGGGCCTGGGCATCGGCGGGGTCCGCGGCCGCCCGGAACAACCCTGGTACGTGGTGGCCAAGGACGTGGAGAATAACGTGCTCACGGTGGCCCAGGGACATGACCACCCGTCCCTGTACAGCCGCGGCCTGGTTGCCGCAAACATGAACTGGATCACGGAAGCACCGGCGCTCCCCCATGATTGCGCCGTTAAAACGCGCTACCGCCAGGCCGACCAACCCTGTACAATCGAGCCTTTCGACGCCGACAGGGCCAGGGTGCAATTCACCCGCCCGCAACGAGCCGTCACCCCCGGCCAGTACGCCGTCTTCTACGACGGCGACCAGTGCTTGGGCGGCGGCGTTATTGAAGAGGTAATATGATGTCCGTAGACAAATCCAACCCGCTCTGGAAACAGCAGCTCAGCAAGCCTGAAATGAAGGCCTTTACCCCCGGTATGAAATACTACTGGGACATGGAAACCAATATGGGAACGATGAGCTTCCTGCTGTTCCATGACATGACCCCCATGCACGTGAACAGCACCATCTACCTCACTGAGCTGGGCTTTTACGACGAGGTCCTGTTTCACCGGGTCATTCCGGGGTTCATGGCCCAGGGCGGTGACCCCACCGGCACGGGCCGGGGCGGCCCCGGCTACCGCTATGAGGGCGAGTTCCCCGAAGGTCTTTCCCATGACCGTCCCGGACTGTTGAGCATGGCCAATGCCGGTCCGGGAACGGACGGCAGCCAGTTCTTCATTAATTTCGTTCCCACCCAGTACCTGGACGGCAAGCATACGATCTTCGGCGAACTTGCCGGCGGCATGGAGACGCTGAAGGCCCTGGAGGAGCGCGGCAGCGGCAGTGGCAAACCCGTGGAGGAACTGAAAATCATCAAGACGACCATCCGGCGCGAGTCCGCAGATTGAATACACAAAAACAAGGAGTTCATCATTGATCGATACAAAAACAACACTTGAGGTAAACGGCAGAAGTTACCGGATTTATTCCCTTGAGGCCCTGGCAGGCAGTCATGACATCAGCCGCCTGCCCTATTCCCTTAAAATCCTGCTGGAGAACCTGCTGCGCCACGAGGACGGGATCAACATCACCCGGGAGGACATCGCCGCGCTGGCGGACCGTGACCCTCTGGCAAAGTCCGGCCGGGAAATCGCCTTCACCCCCGCCCGGGTCCTGATGCAGGACTTTACCGGCGTGCCGGCAGTGGTGGACCTCGCCGCGATGCGTGATGCGATGCAGGCCCTGGGCGGCGACCCCGAGAAGATCAACCCACTCTCCCCCGCCGAACTGGTCATCGACCATTCGGTGATGGTGGACGTGTTCGGCACGCCGGACGCGGCGCAACGCAACGCGGTCATCGAGTTTGACCGCAACCGGGAGAGGTACGAATTCCTGCGCTGGGGACAACAGGCATTCTCCAATTTCAAGGTGGTGCCGCCGGACACCGGCATCGTGCACCAGGTCAACCTGGAGTACCTGGCCAGGACGGTATTCACCAGGGAGGTTAATGGCGTAGTTGAGGCCTATCCGGATACCGTGGTCGGCACCGATTCCCATACCACCATGATCAATGGCCTGGGTGTGCTTGGCTGGGGCGTAGGCGGCATCGAGGCGGAAGCGGCGATGCTGGGGCAACCCATCACTATGCTGATCCCCGAAGTGGTTGGTTTCAAACTCAGCGGAGCGTTGCCGGAAGGCGCCACGGCCACGGACCTGGTGCTGACCGTGGTGGAGATGCTCCGGAAGCATGGGGTGGTGGGCAAGTTTGTAGAATTTTATGGCGACGGCCTGGACAACCTGTCCCTGGCTGACCGGGCGACCATCGCCAACATGGCCCCGGAATACGGCGCCACCTGCGGCATCTTCCCCATCGACCGGGAAACCGTCAACTACCTGCGCCTGTCAGGCCGGGACGACGAACAGGTGGAACTGGTCGAGGCTTACGCAAAGGCGCAGGGGATGTGGCGCGCGGCAGGAACGCCCGAGGCACGTTATTCCGCCACCCTGAGCCTGGATATCGGCACGGTGGCGCCCAGCCTGGCCGGGCCGAAACGGCCCCAGGATCGCATACCCCTGGCCGAAGTCGGGGAAAGTTTCCGCCAACACCTTAAAGATATGACCGGGCGCGACGAGGTTGCACAAACGGAGGTCTCCGATTTCAGGTTAAAGGACGGCGCAGTAGTCATAGCGGCCATCACTTCCTGCACCAACACCTCTAACCCGGCAGTTATGGTCGGCGCCGGCCTGGTGGCCAAAAAAGCGAGAGAGAGAGGCCTGACCGTGAAACCCTGGGTAAAGACCAGCCTGGCGCCGGGCTCCCTCGTGGTGCGGGACTACCTGGACCGGGCGGGACTCAGCGCCGACCTGGATGAACTGGGCTTCAATATCGTCGGCTATGGTTGCACTACCTGTATCGGCAACTCCGGCCCGTTGCCGGAGGAGGTCAGTCGGGGCATCCGCGAGGGCGACCTGGTGGCGACTTCGGTGCTGTCCGGTAACCGCAACTTTGAAGGCCGGGTCCACGCCGAGGTCAAAATGAATTTCCTGGCCTCTCCCCCGCTGGTAGTGGCCTACGCTATCGCCGGCACGGTGGATATCGACCTCAACAACGACCCACTGGGTCAGGACGGGGACGGCAACGCGGTCTACCTGAAAGACATCTGGCCTGGCCAGGCCGAGATAAATGCCGTCATCGCCGCGTCAATCGATTCGGAGATGTTCCGCAATTCATACCGGCAGGCCTTTGCCGGGGACGCCAACTGGACCGGCATCGACGCGCCGGAAAGCAGCAGGTATGAATGGAATGGAGCCTCCACCTACGTGCAGAACCCACCCTATTTCGAGGACATGCGCACAACCCCGGGCGGGATCGAGCCGATCCGGGGCGCCAGGGCGCTGGTCAAGCTGGGCGACAGTATCACTACCGACCACATCTCTCCTGCCGGCGCCATCAAGGCGGACACGCCGGCGGGCAGATACCTGATCGACAATGGCGTAGAGCCGCTGGATTTCAATTCCTACGGCTCCCGTCGCGGCAACCACGAGGTGATGATGCGCGGCACTTTTGCCAATATCCGCCTCAGAAACCAGCTTGCGCCGGGCACCGAAGGCGGCTGGACCGTACACCAGCCGTCCGGGGAACAGATGACGATCTACGAGGAAGAAGGCGTTCCCCTGGTAGCGCTGGCCGGCAGCGAATACGGCACCGGATCTTCCCGTGACTGGGCTGCCAAAGGCACCAGGCTGCTGGGAGTCCGGGCAGTCATTGCCGTCAGTTTCGAACGCATCCACCGCTCCAACCTGGTCGGCATGGGCGTATTGCCCCTGGTGTTCAAACCCGGCGAAAGCGCCGATACCCTGGGCCTGACC
>VYCZ01000266.1:0-422 GCA_009843675.1 Gammaproteobacteria bacterium
CGCAACCCCGAAGCTGTACTTTCCATGCTGGAAGAGGGACACGAGATCGCCGGCCACGGCTGGCGCTGGATCAATTACCAGTTTGTAGACGAAGAGATCGAGCGCAGTCACATCAAACTGGCGGTGGATGCGATCACTGAGTTGACGGGCAGCCCGCCGCTGGGCTGGTACACCGGCCGTGACAGCCCGAATACCCGCCGCTTGGTCGTCGAACACGGCGGGTTCCTGTATGACGCGGATTCCTACGCAGATGATTTGCCTTACTGGGAAGAGGTGGACGGCAAACCACACCTGATTGTGCCGTACACGCTGGATGCCAACGACATGCGTTTTGCCACCAGCCAGGGTTTCAACACCGGGGAGCAGTTTTTTACCTACCTCAGGGATACTTTCGACCTGCTCTACCGGGAGGGGGATACGGC
>VYCZ01000266.1:432-4287 GCA_009843675.1 Gammaproteobacteria bacterium
TACGGCGCCGAAGATGATGTCCGTCGGTCTGCATTGCCGTCTCATCGGCAGGCCGGGCAGGGCGGGCGCGCTGGAGCGCTTCCTGGACTACGTGCGGCAGCACGATGGGGTCTGGATTTGCCGGCGTGTAGAGATAGCCAGGCATTGGTATGACCGGCATCCCTGCAAGACAGGATAACGGGCAAAAGGGGACAGATTTTAAATCTGTCCCCGCCAGGAACAAGGCCCTGTTCGCCATCTTTGCGTGCATAGCCATGTACGGCTTTACCCTGGGTCTGGGCCGCCCCCTGCTGGCCCTGATCCTGGAATCGCGGGGCATTGACCGCAGCATCATCGGACTCAATGCCGCCATGCCTGCCATCGGCATATTCCTTTCCACTCCGTTTATTCCGATGCTGGTGGAGAAGCTGGGCATGCGCCGTTTCCTGGTGCTTGTCCTCATGCTGGACCTGGTGGTGTTGCTGCAATTTCCCCGCTTCGACCACCTGTATGCCTGGTTTTTCCTGGGCATCTTCCTGGGGGCGATGACCAACTGCCTGCTGGTGACCAGTGAAACCTGGATCAACGAAATCGTCGATGACGCCAACCGGGGCCGGTTGATGGGCCTGTATAACGCGCTGCTTGCCGCGACCATGGCCATGGGACCGCTGGTGATCCCGGCAGTGGGCATACAGGGTTGGGCGCCGTTCCTGGTCGGGGCGTGCTTTATCGCGCTGGCCGCGCTGCCGTTGATATGGACGGGTCCGCACCGCTTGTCAACCCATGATCAGCCTTCGTTCAATATCATCAGCTTTCTGTGGGTGGCGCCGACCCTGGTTGCCGCGGTGCTGTTGTTTTCCCTGAAGGAAACGGCAGGCAATGCGTTGCTGCCGGTGTACGGCACGCGCAGCGGCATGAGCGAGGCGGGCGCCGCGATCATGCTCACCGTTATCGGCGTTGGCGGGGTAACCCTGTCTTACCCCATGGGATGGCTGGCGGACAGATACAACCGCTACGGCCTGCTGGTGTTTTGCGGCGTCTGCGGCCTGGCCGGCGCCGTCCTGCTGCCTTATGCCATGGAGTCCCGTTGGCTCCTGTACCCGTTGCTGTTCGGCTGGGGCGGCGTTTTTGCCGGCATGTACACCGCGGTACTGACCATCATCGGCCAGCATTTCCGCGGCAGGGATCTGGTGACGGCAAATGTTTCCCTCGGTATGCTCTGGGGTGTGGGCAGCCTGATCTGGCCGCCTGTAACCGGCGTGGCCATGGATATCCGCGACCCCGGCGGCTTCCCCCTGGTATTTATAACGGTCGCCCTGGTGTTTGTCCTGTTCGCCTCGGGCAGGTGGCTGTTGAGCAGGGACAAATCAGCCGTCCTGTAGCCCGGATTGATCACTGGTGGACGTGATGATTTGATCAGGCAGCGGATGGTTCACATCATGGCATCCCGGATTGCCCGGAATTCATCTCCCTCTTTCCACTCAGGCCAGGCATTGGAGTCTGCCAGGTCCCGGCCGACTTTAAACAAAAGCTTCATGTCACTCTCTGCGCCGCGTAAATCCCAATCCGGGTCATACTCATCCGATGGGCGGTGATAATGCTTGCTGATATATTCGTCATACGCTTCAAGACCCCTCGCTGCCCCGTGTTCCTTATGCCGTATTCCTCCCTGGGTGAACAGGGCCGGGACGCCCGCCCTGGCGAACTCGAAGTGATCTGAGCGGTAATAGAAACCGGCTTCGGGACGGGGGTCGGGAGTAAGCTCAAGATCAGGGGCATGTTTCACAAGATAGCTGTCCAGGTCTGATTTCCCCATGCCTATCACTTTCAGGTCCTGCGTCGGACCGATAAGGTTAATAACGTCAAAATTTATAATGGCGACGGTCCTGTTGAGCGGGACAACAGGGTTTTGCACGTAGTAACGAGCCCCCATGAGGCCTTTTTCTTCAGCCGTCAGGAACAGGAAATAGACGGAACGCGCCAGGGGTTGTTCCAACCGGGAAAAAGCTTCGGCGATTGACAGCAGGCCGGCGACCCCGGATGCGTTATCCACGGCGCCGTTATAAATATTGTCACCCTCGGTAATATCGGGGTTTGTACCGATATGGTCCCAGTGTGCCGTGTAGATGATCGCCTCATCAGGACGCATACTCCCGGCAAGTCCGGCGACGGCATTATAGGAAGTGCGCTGTAAGATGCTGGTGTCGAATGCAATATCGGCGGTCAACTCCAATGCTCGACCCGTAAAGCCCTGTTGTTTTGCCGCTTCTTTCAGTTCGTCGAAACTCAAGTCCGCCTGCGAGAAGACGGCGGTCGCAGTCTCTGTAGTGATCCAGCCTTCCAGGGCCAGCGAATTTTCGGCATGTTCGTTGTCGATAACGAAGTTGGGCAGGGGGATCGAGTTTTCCAGCGTACCCCAGGGATAGCCTGCGGCGCCGGTTTCGTGTACAACCAGTACGCCTGATGCCCCCCGGCGCAACGCTTCGTCATACTTGTAGGGCCAGCGGCCGTACCAGGTCATCGCTTTTCCATTGAAAAGCCGGGTGTTCCGGGTGGCATAGCCGGGATCATTGACCAGTACAACCACAAGTTTGCCTTCCACGTCCAGGCTTTCGTAGTCATTCCAACCGTATTCCGGCGCAGTAATTCCATAACCGGCAAATACGATTTCAACGTCTGACAGATTAACGCCGCCAGTGATGCGGGGATTACGCACTACAAATTGCTCCGGCGCGGAAAAACGTTGCGGACCACGGCCGCCTTTTATAAGCAACACCGGAGAAGAGGTAATCGTAGTGGAGACGAGCGGTACTGCCTGCAGGTAAGAGTCGCCATTACCCGGTTCGAGACCCATGCGACGGAATTCGCTTTCCAGGTAATCCAGGGTCTTCTTCTCACCTTCGGAAAAAGGTGCCCTGCCGCCGAATTCGTCGGAGGCTAATATCGCAATATGCTTGTGAAGCATGCTTTCGGTAATCGAATCAACGGCTTGCCGTTTGCTCCCTGATGCATAGACCGGAGCAGATATAATGAGGATTACGAGCAGGGTACGCAGGCGCATTTGATATCGTCTTGACAGGTCTTCGGTTGCAATGTATTGATTATGTTGAGCGTGCAGTTACTGTAATAGTGTATCGAAATATTCATTTCCTGTGAAAGACGCCCCCTCCGTTCAATACCGGCTCAGTGATATCAACAATATGGACAGCGACACCTTTGTTGCCGTCTTCGGCGCCATTTTTGAAGCTTCGCCCTGGGTGGCTGAGGAGACGTGGCAGTCAAGGCCGTTCAAGAGTAACGCGCACCTGGTTGAAACGTTGTGTGAGACTGTCAGAAGCGCCGGACGGGAACGGCAACTGGCCCTGTTGCGGGCACATCCGGAGCTGGGTGTCCGGAAGCCTTTGACGGGATATTCCGAACGTGAGCAGACAAATGCCGGACTGACAGAAGAGGAAGCGGGCAGGACTGAATTGCTGGCTGATATGAATCGGCGCTACCAGGACAAGTTCGGTTTTCCGTTTATCCTGGCGGTCAAGGGACTGGACCCGGACACAATCATCACGCGTTTCCGCGAGCGCCTGGAGAACAGCCTGGAAGACGAGTTCAAGGAAAGCCTGCGACAAGTATTCCGAATTGCCGCCTTCCGGTTGGAAGACTTATTGGAGTCAGAGTAAAAATTTCAGCCGTCAACTCATATGATACTTTTCCATTGATGTAGCAATCGAGGTCCGGGCTCTTGGCACCCAGCTCCTTTCCGGAAAAGACGTAATCGATCCCCATCGGAATTTTGTAAGTTGGGCATTACGGAATTTATAGCTTCTCCAGGAAATAATCGGTGATCCTGGTAAACAGGTGCAGCCGCACGTCGTCCAGGTC
>VYCZ01000266.1:4297-9487 GCA_009843675.1 Gammaproteobacteria bacterium
CATGTCGAACTGTTTGTTGGCGGCAATCAGGGCGGCGGCCAACTGCAGCGTGAAGCCGTACTTGACGTTTTCATCGCCGGTGCCGTGGATCAGCAGCAGGTTGCCCTGCAGCCGGTCGGCGAAGTTCATCAGGTCGACTTCATAGTAACCCTGCGGGTTGTTCTCGTAGGAATCCATCCAGCGTTCCACGCCGTAGGCCTGGTAGCGGTTCAGGTCGATGACCGGCGCGATGCTGACCGCGGTTTTGAAGTGCGGCGCGCCCTTGGTCATCAGCGCGGCTGCCAGGTAACCGCCGCCGCTCCAGCCCCAGAAGCCGAGCCGGTCCGGGTCGATGTAGGGCAGGGATTTCAGGTAGTTCACGCCTTCGAGGTAATCGAGGAGGGCATATTTCCCGTAGTGCCCGTAGGTCAGGTTTTTCGCCGCCTTGCCTCTCCCGGCGGTAGTGCGGTTGTCCACGGCGAAGATGATATAGCCTTGTGCGGCCATGTAGCGGTGCCAGAGGTCCTGTTTCGTGTTCTGCTGCCACGGAGACGTCACCCACCTGTTGACCACAACCTGCGAACCCGCGTTGCCGTAGCCATGTCCTATGACGGGGTATTTTTTTCCGGGATCGAAATCCGGCGGCTTAATCATGTAGCCGTCGATCAGTATGCCGTCACTGGTCTCCACCTTGATGAATTCCGCGCGAGGTATTGTGTACTTCTCCAGTGCCGCTGAATTGGCTGCTTCGAGCACACCGATTTCCTCTCCGTTCGCCTTGCGCAGGGTCATGCCGGGCGGTGTGTCGGCATCCGACCGGGTCTCGATCACCAGCCGCCGGTCCGGCGAAAACTGCCACTCATGCCAGCCCGGCCTGTGCGTCAGCCTTTCCAGCTTCGAACCGTCGAGCTTCACCCTGTACACATGCTGATCGATGAATGAATCCTTCTTCGCGTAGAAATACAGCCAGCCCGCGCTTTCATCGAGGGCGATAAGTGAAGAGATTTCCCAGTCTCCGCCGGTCAACTGCGCTTCGTTTCCATCGTAGTCGTACAGGTAGGCATGGCGATACCCGCTTTTCTCCGAGGTCCAAACGAAGCGTTCCCGGTCCTTGAAAAACAGCAGATCATTCGTGACTTCCACCCAGGTCGTATCGGTATCCCTGACAATGGCTCCGGTTTTGCCGGTGGCGGTATCGGCAAGCAGCAGGACAAGCTCATCGTGGTCCCTGGCCTGGGTCTGGATGGCAAGCCGGCCGGATGAATTCGTCCAGTCGGCCCTGGGGATATAGTCATCGGGGTTGCCGCCGGTATCCATCCAGACTGTCCGTCCGCTTTCCAGGTCGAACACGCCTATCCGGGTGACTGCGAGACGCTCGCCGGTGTTCGGGTATTTCAGCGGGCGGACGGTATTGTACTTGCCCAGTTCATCCACCATGTAGAATACTTTTACGCCGGTGACATCCATCCTCCAGAACGCGATCCTGTTCCCGTCAGGCGACCACGACCAGGCCTGCCCGGCGCCGAACATCCTGCTGCCGTAATCAAAATAGCCGTTGAAGATGTCGGCATTGCCATCCGTCGTGACTGCGCGGGTGTTCCTGTTGCCCAATTCGGTAACATAGATGTTATTGTCCAGCACGTAACCCACTTGCGCGCCGTCCGGCGATAGCTGCACGTTGAGCAGGTGCGGGTTGTTTTCGGCCAGCGGCCAGAGCTCCCCGCTATCCGGCTCGTAGATGTAATAAGCTGCTTCGTTCCTGCCGTCCCAGGTAGTCGTGACCGGGCCCGCGAGCAGGATATAGCGGCGGTCTGCAGTCCACCGGCACCGGGTCATCCCGACAGGTTCGTTCCGGTACCGGAGCGCATCCCCGGAAATGATCAAACGGGAGGCGCCGGCGGCAACGTCGTATTCATGGATATCAAGCAGGCCGGTATCCGGGTCGGTTCTTGTGAAGGTGAAACGCTTTGAGTCGCTATGCCACTGGATGTTTTGCGGCAAACGGTTGTCAAATTCACTGCCGGCAAAAATGCTTTCCAGGGTCAACGGCAGCCTGTCCTGTCCGGCAACGCATGCCGTCCCGCTGAAAAACAGCAGGGACGCTGCCAGCGCCGGAAAAACTCTATGGAGCGTCATTCGATGTTCTGGACTTGCTCACGCATCTGTTCAATCAGCACCTTGAGTTCAATTGATGCGTTGCTGGTATCGCCGTGGGCAGACTTGGTACCCAGGGTGTTGGCCTCGCGGTTCATTTCCTGCATCAGGAAATCCAGGCGCCTGCCCATGGGTTCGGTTTCCGCCAGCACCCGCCTGACTTCGTTGATATGTGTCTCCAGGCGGTCCAGTTCCTCATCCACGTCCAGTTTCTGTGACAACAGGGCGATCTCCTGCTCCATTCGGCCGTTATCCAGTTCAATGTTGAGTTCCCGGATCCGTTCCATTTGGCGTTCGCTGAGTGCGGTAATGATTTCCGGCACCTTTGCCCGGATCTGTGTGACCTGGTCCAGGGCAAGCCCGCAACGGTCTTCGATCATCCGGCCGGTTTTCTCTCCTTCCCGGAGCCGGTTGTCGACAATATCCTGCAGCGCCCTGTCCAGCAGGACGAGCAGGCATGCGCCGGTTTGTTCCAGGTCGGGCGTATTCTTCTCGATCACGCCGGGCCAGCGCAGGATGTCGACAGGGTTGACCGGAGCGGGGTTATCGACGGGCAGGCTGCGGGACGCCTGGATGATTTTTTCGGTAAGCCTGGTGTTGACGGCAATATTCTCCAGGATGGAATCCGCATCGTAGCGCAGGTTGCATTCCACCTTGCCGCGCTTGAGCCTGTCCGACACGCGTTCTCTGACTCCGCTTTCCAGGACGCGCAATTCCTCGGGCAGGCGGATTGAAATATCCAGGTAGCGGTGGTTTACCGTGCGGATTTCCCACACCGCATGGCCCCATTCTCCGGAGTCCTCCAGCCGGGCAAAAGCGGTCATGCTGGAAACCATTCCGGTTCTCCTCCAGTGGCGGCTTAAAAAGAGGCGCCATAATACCATGTTTGAACGGAATGACGAACAGGCGCGAGTATGACGATCCGGTTATAATGACTGTTCCATCTCTACGCCCGTGATGACATGAAAAGGGAAATCGTGGTAGCCAGCGCCAATCCGGGAAAACTGCGGGAGTTTTCCCAGTTGTTTTCCGGCTGGCAAATCCGTATTCTGCCGCAATCTGAGTTCGCGGTGCCTGCCGTTGCGGAAACCGGAACGAGTTTTACGGAAAACGCGCTGCTGAAAGCCCGCCACGGCGCGCGCCATGCGCGCCGGCCCGTCATTGCCGATGATTCCGGTATTGAAGTGGACGTGTTGAACGGCGAGCCGGGAATTTACTCGGCGCGCTATGCCGGTGAAGGCGCCACGGACGCTGAAAATCTGGCTTTGTTACTGCGCAATATCGAGTCGACAGGTACCCGGCAACCTGCAGCCAGGTTCCGTTGTGTGATCGCTTATGTGCGCGACGCCGACGACTCCGAACCCCTGGTCGCGCAGGGGGTCTGGGAAGGGTATATCGCCGATAAACCGGCGGGGAATAACGGGTTCGGGTATGATCCGGTATTCCATGTGCCGGGTCACGGCTGCACCTCGGCTGAGTTGCCGCCGCCGGTCAAGAATGCCGTCAGTCACAGGGGAAAGGCCCTGCGCAACCTGGTCGAGTTGATGAAAGAGGCAAAAGCGCTTGAATAAAACCGGATCAATTAACTGGATCGCCTGCCTGTGCGCGTTGTTGCTCGCAGCCGGCTTTGCCCGGGCACAGGAAGACCGGGCGATACCGGTCAAGGTCATGCGGCCCGTCGTCGCGCCCGTGTACGAGGAACTGCCGCTGACTGGCAGCGTGACCACGCGTCGCCAGTCCCGGCTTTCTCCTGAAGTGGCCGGACTGGTTGCAAAGCTGTACGTGGACGAGGGGGACGAAGTAAACCGGGGCGATGCCTTGCTGGAACTGGACCGGGATATTGCGGTCATCGACAGGGACAGCGCCACCGCGCAGGTAACGGAGGCGCAGGCCAGGTTGAAGGAGTCGCTCAGGCAGCAGAACGAAGCGGCGCAACTGGTCGAGAAGAAACATATTCCGCTCACCCGGTATGAAGCCGCCCGGGCTACGGTCGCCATGGACAGCGCAGCGCTGGAACGCCTGAAAAAGGAACTGGAACGCCAGGAAGAGCTGGTCAGGCGCCATACCATCAGCGCGCCCTTCGACGGCGTCATCACGCAGAAGATGGTGGAACAGGGCGAATGGGTCAAGATAGATACCCCGTTGTTTGAACTGACGGAGATCAACCGGCTGCGGGTGAACGTGCCCGTCCCCCAGTTTTATTTTGATGACGTGCAGTTGGGCACTCCGGTAAGGCTTACCTTCGATGCCTACCCGGACCGGGAGTTCCATGCCGGCGTCACCATGAAAGTCCCGGAAAGCAGCGAGACGGCAAGGACTTTCCCGGTCAGGATAGACCTGGACAACAGCGAACGCCTGATTGCGCCCGGCATGTCGGTGCGGGCGGTCTTCCAGCTTGGTAACGCCGGCGAAGCGGACACCCTGCTGCTGTCCCAGGACGCGCTGGTCAGGAAGCCGGACGGCAGCAAGTCGATCTGGGTCATACGGACCGATGGCGAAGGGATGAAGGCCAGCCAGGTCGCCGTGAGCACCGGCCGCGCCTACCGGGAGAACATTGAAATCACTGCCGGGGACGTGCGCGCCGGCGACCGCGTCGTGGTGCGCGGCAACGAGATCCTGCGCCCCGGCCAACTCGTGGAGATCAAGGAAGAACTGGAACTGAACCTGTAGGGTATGTTCCGGTTTGCCATAGAGAAACCGCTGATTATCGCTGTCGCGGTGCTGATCATCTGCCTGTTCGGCCTGCTGGCCATCTTCCGCGTGCCCATCCAGATGATTCCCGACCTCGACGTCAGGGTCGTCACGGTGATTACCCAGTGGCCCGGCGCCACTCCCCAGGACGTGGAAAAGGAGATCATCATAGAGCAGGAGGAATACCTGCGGCGCATCCCCGGCCTGGAACGCATGATCTCCCAGGCCCGTACCGGGCGCGCAGAGATCGAGCTGGAATTTCCCTACGGCGTTGAAATCAACGAAGTCCTTATCCGGGTCAACAACGCCCTGACCCAGGTGCCCGGCTACCCGGAAAACGTCGATGAGCCGCGCCTGGTCACCAGC
>VYCZ01000242.1:0-303 GCA_009843675.1 Gammaproteobacteria bacterium
TCAGTGAATGGGCTGACACCTGGCTGGTCGAGGGAATGTTGCGGGAGATTAAGCGGGGTGGACAGGGCTATTTTGTACATAATGAGATTGACAGCATAGAGAAGACAGCGGCAGTAGTCGCGAAACTGGCGCCGGAAGCCAAGCTCCGTATAGCCCACGGGCAGATGCCGGAAAAGCAGCTTGAGCAGGTGATGCTGGACTTTTACCATCTCAGGTTCAACATACTGGTCTGCACCACCATCATCGAGACCGGCATTGACGTGCCCAGCGCCAACACCATCATCATCAACCGTGCGGACAAAT
>VYCZ01000242.1:313-9458 GCA_009843675.1 Gammaproteobacteria bacterium
GATCATCGAGAACGCGGAGCGCCTCGGGCTCGCCCAGCTCCACCAGTTGCGCGGACGCGTGGGGCGCTCCCACCACCGCGCCTATGCCTACCTGGTCAAACCGGGCCGGGGAGCAGTCAGCGACACCGCGGCAAAGCGCTTTGAAGCCATAGAAGCGCTCGAGGAACTGGGCATGGGATTTACCCTGGCTACCCACGACATGGAAATCCGCGGGGTTGGCGAGATCCTGGGTGAGGAACAAAGCGGACAAATCCAGGAAATAGGGTTCGGCCTGTACATGAACCTGCTGGAACGGGCGGTTGCCTCCCTGAAAGCTGGACGCCAGCCGGAACTGGACCGCCCCCTGGACCATGGCACCGAAGTGGATTTGTACGTTCCTGCATTGATACCGGCGGACTACCTGCCCGACGTACATGCCAGGCTGGTCATGTACAAGCGAATAGCCGGGGCAGGAGAGGATCGCGCATTATGGGACCTGCAGGAAGAATGTATAGACCGGTTCGGCCTGTTGCCGGATGCGTTGAAAAACCTGTTCCGTATTGCGGATCTCAAGCAACGAACGCGTGCCCTGGGAATCCGGAAAATTGACCTGGGGGAGAAGGGAGGCAGGGTCCATTTTGATGAAAACGCGGACTTCGACAGGGTAAAACTGATAAACCTGCTGCAGGCCAACCCCCGTATATATAAACTCGAAGGAGGAGACAAACTGAGAATAAACCAGGAACTCGCGGATGCCGGCGCGCGGTTCAACTTTCTCGACGATTTCCTCGACAGCCTCACAGTACAGGGGTCAGAGTAAGTGTCGTCAGAATTTTTACTCTGACCCCTGATTTGTTACGATAACCGGATATCTGCGACAAAGAAATATTGACAGATGCCGACCAGATCCAGTCCCCTGTGTTACATGCCCGCAAGTTCCGGGTTTGCAACTGTCTTCCTTTACTGTGCGTTGGCGGTGTTCACGGTCCCGACACATGCCGACGACTGGTACCAGGTGGAAGTGGTCCTGTTCGCATACACCGAACCCGACGCCGGCGGCGAATTGTGGTATGAAAACCCGGGATTGCCGGCGCGCCGGCAAACCATCGGATTGATCATGGAAACTGTCGAGCCCTTACCCGGTGTTACGCCTGATCCATCGCAAGAAGATGACCTGATGCCGTATCTTGCCTTGCCGAAACAAAATTACAGGCTGGCAGGCGTCAGGCGGGTAATGGCATCATCCCGGGAATACCGGCACCTGCTCCACGTTGCCTGGCAGCAGCCCGGACTCGATGCAAGGAATGTGAGAGCGGTACGCCTTGACAACACCCGGTTTGAAAGGAAAGCCGCAGAGCAGGTTGAGGTCGAACCGGAGCCGGGACAGGTACGGGACGAACCGGAATACACACCGCCGATCAAGATTTTTGACGGTACCGTGAAATTACGCAAGTCCCGTTTCCTGCACCTGGACGTGGATTTTGCCTATTTTCCCGACGTACTGCAGCAACCGGACCTGGAAATGCCGGCACAGTCCGCCGGGCACAGGCGGTTCCCGGCGGACTACGTCAGGCTGACGGAAAGCAGGAGAATAAAACCGGACGACCTGAACTATTTCGACCATCCCCTGTTCGGGTTGGTCGTCGAGGTCAGTAAAATAGTATCCGCAGATGACGCAGATTAACGCAGATTATTTTTTGATTTATGAATTACGACGATCCCGGTTTATATTCCATGTAGCTTCTTCATCACAAAAAGCTTTTTTTCATCTGCGGTAATCTGCGTCATCTGCGGATAAATCATTATTGTTCAGACAGCAGCGCTTTGCCGGCCCAGTCGCGCGCAAACTGCGCTGCGCTTCTGCCGCTGCGGGTGCCTTTTTCCAGGGCCCATTGCAGCGCAGCCTGCCTGACCTGATCGGAGTCGCCGATTGTTACGCCGGCGCGGTCCAGCCAGTGGAATGCAATCTGCAGGTATTGTTCCTGGTTGAACGGATGGAACGACAGCCAGATGCCGAAGCGTTCCGACAGGGAGAGTTTCTCTTCCACGGATTCGCCATGGTGGATCTCGCCGTCAATGTTTCTGGCTTCCAGGTTCTCCGACCTGTACTCCGGCAGCAGGTGACGGCGATTGGAGGTGGCATAGATGAGGATGTTGTCCGGAATGTCGCTCACTGAACCGTCCAGCAGTACCTTGAGGGTCTTGTAGCTGGGATCATTCACGTCAAAAGACAGGTCGTCGCAAAAGATGATGAATTTGCCCGTGAAGCGGCTCAGTTCGTCACAGATATCATGCAGGTCGGTCAGGTTATCCCGCGTCACTTCCACCAGGCGCAGCCCCTGCCCCCTGTATTCACTGAACACCGCCTTGACCAGTGAAGATTTACCGGTGCCCCGCGGACCCCACAACAGTACATTATTGGCAGGGTAATCGTTGATGAACTGTTCGGTGTTCGATTGCAGCGCCGCCTTCTGTCTTTCTATACAAAGCAGGTCTTCCAGCCTGATTTCCCTGGAATGTCTGATTGGTTCCAGACAGGAGGCATCGCCCCTGCTGCGCCAGCGCATCAGCGGCGCAGCCTGAATCCGTCCCGGGTGAGGAGCGGTGAATTTGAGCCGGTTAAGCATGGATGTGAGTCGCGACACCGGCTTATCCTTGTTGGTCATTGTCTGAATATATTGCTGCCTACCCTGCCATTATACGTATATGGGCTTTATAATACCGTTTTGACGTGAAAATTATAAGGTGAAGTATGTTCGACAAAGACATGAAAATAGCAGGGTACGACGACGTACTCTACCAGGCCATGCAGGGGGAGAGGACCAGGCAGGAAGAACACATTGAGCTGATAGCATCGGAAAACAACGTCAGTCCCAGGGTGCTGGAGGCGCAGGGTTCGGTACTGACCAACAAATATGCCGAAGGCTATCCCGGTAAACGCTATTATGGCGGCTGTGAATATGTCGACGTGGTCGAACAACTCGCCATCGACCGGGCGAAGGAGTTATTCGGAGCGGATTATGCCAACGTCCAGCCCCATTCCGGTTCCCAGGCCAACGGCGCGGTTTACCTGGCGCTGTGCCAGCCGGGCGACACCATCATGGGAATGAGCCTTGCCCACGGCGGCCACCTGACACATGGGGCCTCGGTCAACGTCTCCGGCAGAGTCTACAAGGCGGTGCAGTACGGCCTGAATGCGGACACCGGCGAGATTGATTATGACGCCGCGGAACAGCTTGCACTGGAACACAGGCCGAAGCTGGTCATGACCGGCTTTTCCGCGTATTCACGCAGGTTGGACTGGCAGCGATTCAGGGAAATTGCCGACCAGGTCGGCGCATACCTGGTGGCCGACATCGCCCACGTGGCCGGCCTGATCGCCACCGGGCTGTATCCAAGCCCGGTCAACATCGCGGACGTCACGACGACCACGACCCACAAGACCTTGCGCGGCCCCCGGGCAGGCCTGATCCTGGCAAAGGCCAACCCGGATATTGAGAAGAAACTGAATTTTACCGTCTTTCCGTGCTACCAGGGCGGACCGCTCATGCATGTGATTGCGGCGAAAGCCGTTGCCTTCAAGGAAGCCATGGAACCGGAGTTCAAGGCGTACCAGCAACAGATTATGGAGAACGCGCGGGCCATGGCCGAAGTCTTTATCCGGCGCGGCGTTGACGTCGTATCCGGCGGGACCGACAACCACCTGTTCCTGGTCAGCCTTATCAGCAAGGACATCACCGGCAAGGACCTGGATGCGGCCCTGGACCGGGCCAATATCACCGTGAACAAAAACGCGGTCCCGAACGATCCGCAGTCGCCTTTTGTCACCAGTGGCATCCGTATCGGCACCCCGTCGATCACCACCCGCGGTTTCAAAAAGGAAGAGTCCGCCCAGGTCGCTGCCTGGATATGCGACATCATCGACAACATGGAGGATGAGGCGCTGATCGGGAAGATAAAAGGAGAGGTAAAGGCTTTGTGCAAACGTTTCCCGATGTATGCCTAGCTATCATGACTCAGATGGTTGGAATAGCATTTTCAAGACACGCTGTGAATACATCCATGTACGCTCCCTTCCAGCCATCCATGGCTTCCAGAGGGTCTTGAAAATGCCATTCCAACCACCAAGCCAGCCAGGGACTCATTCATTCTGTATAGCATATAATCAGTGACATGCGTTGCCCGTTCTGTTCATTTGAGGATACCAGGGTCATAGACTCGAGGATGGCCGCCGAGGGCGACCTGGTCAGGCGCCGGCGTGAATGCATGGAATGCAGGGAACGTTTCACCACCTATGAGGCGGCTGAGTTCAATTATCCCAGGGTTATCAAGTCCGACGGCCGGCGCGAGCAGTTTACCGAGGACAAACTGCGCTCCGGCATCGAGCGCGCCCTGGAAAAACGGCCGGTCCCTATGGAACAGGTCGAGATTGCCATTGCCCGTATCAAACACAAGCTGAGGTCCCTGGGCGACAGGGAAGTAAAGTCGAGAAAAGTGGGAGATTGGGTCATGGAAGAATTGAAAGCTGTCGACCAGGTGGCTTACCTCCGGTTTGCTTCCGTTTACCAGAGCTTCGCCGACGTCAGGGCGTTCCTTGATGAGATAGAGAAGCTGGAAGATGAAATGCCACCGGATCTGAAGAAATCCCAACTGGACCTGCTCAACGAGCCTGAGGACTGAAGTGAGCTGGAGCGCGGCCGACACCTCACGCATGACCCGCGCCCTGGAACTGGCGGACAAGGGCCGTTTCACTACCCACCCCAATCCCAGGGTGGGTTGTGTCATAACCAGGGACGAGCAGGTCGTGGGCAGCGGCTGGCACCGCAGGGCCGGTGAGCCCCATGCTGAGATCAACGCGCTGAGTGACGCTTCCTGTGACCTGCGCGGCGCCACTGCATACGTTACGCTCGAACCCTGCTCCCACCATGGGCGGACTCCGCCCTGCACCGAAGCCCTCATCGGGGCGGGTATCAGCCGGGTCGTGATCGCGGCGCGCGATCGGAATCCGCAGGTGTCGGGCGCAGGGATAAAAGCATTGGCGGACGCCGGCATCAGGGTCGAGACCGGACTGATGGAACAACCGGCGACGGAACTCAACAAGGGTTTCTTTTACAGGATGACGCGCGGGCGGCCTTATGTGCGCGCCAAATCCGCCATCAGCCTGGACGGCAAGACAGCGCTGGCCGGTGGGGCGAGCCGGTGGATAACCGGGACGGCTTCCCGGCGCGACGTGCAGGAGTTGCGCGCGGCGAGTTCAGCCGTCATGACCGGTATCAATACCATACTGGCCGATGACCCTCGCCTGGACGTACGCGATGTGGATACCGGGGGCAGGCAACCCCTGAGAGTGGTACTTGACAGGGATCTGAGGTTCCCCGCCGGGGCGCAAATGCTCGGCCGGGACGGAACGACTGTCCTGTTCACCAGGAATGAGGATGATCTGCTTCATGGGAGACTGGAACGGGCCGGAGCCAGGGTACGGTTCATCGATGGCGGTGAAGACGATTTCCTGCATACCGTTTTGCGGGAACTGGCGAAGACCTATGAAGTGAACGACCTATTGCTGGAAGCGGGAGCGAAGTTGACCGGGAACATGCTGCATCATGGCCTGATCGATGAACTGGTAGTCTACCAGGCGCCGATCATACTGGGCGCTGCTGCCGTCGACATGATGGATCTGCCCGTCATCACCGCTATGGATGAACGCCATGAACTGGAACTGGTGGATGTCCGCCGCTTCAATGAGGACTGGAAGTTTGTTTATAACATCCGCAGGTGACGCACCCCTGCTTAAAGCATGCTGGGGCATGGATTTACGCAGATGATTGCCGCTGCACACAATCCCCCTCAGGCGCGAGTGCGGGCGCGGCGCTCTGCCGTGCAGGCCCTGTACCAGTGGTTTCTGACCGGGGAGCCTATGACCGGGATTATCTCGGAGTTTGAACAGGATAGAAAGGAATTGAAGAAGGCCGACGGGGAATATTTCCGGGAGATCCTGTCCGGCATCTCGACTAATTCTGAAGCGCTCCGGGACGCATTGGTTCCGTTCCTGGATCGGCCCTTGAAGGAACTGGACCCTGTGACCCGGGCCGTGCTGCACCTGGGTATGTATGAACTCATGCACCAACCGGCATTGCCGCTGCGCGTGGTGTTGAATGAAGCTGTCGAACTTGCGCGCATGTTCGGGGCAGAGGATTCCTACAAATACATCAATGGTGTGCTGGACCAGGCAGCGCAACGGCTGCGTCCCGAGGCCGCTTCGGACCTTCCTGTCCATTCCCGCGCAAGCGGGAATCCAGTGTAGCGCCGGTTTCGAAGGGACGCTTTAGTGTAATGTCCTTGACCGAATTCGAAGCCATTGAAAAATATTTTGCCGACTTGACTCCGGCAGGACGCGGCGTCATGCTCGGTATAGGGGATGACGCGGCACTGCTGGAACCCGGCCCGGACTCCTGCCTTGTCGTCAGCACCGACACCCTGGTTTCCGGCGTCCACTTTTTTCCCGATGCCGACCCTGCCGACATCGGTTACAAGGCCCTGGCCGTGAACCTCAGCGACATGGCCGCCATGGCTGCCCTCCCGCGCTGGTTTACCCTGGCGCTGACCCTGTCGGAAACAGAGATGACCCACAAGTGGCTGGAGGGATTCGCCCGCGGCCTGGGGCAAGTGGCCGGTGAATATGGCGTTGCGCTGGTTGGCGGCGACCTGTGCAAGGGGCCGCTGGCGGTGACAATCCAGGTCCTCGGCGAGTGCCCGAAAGGGCGGGAAATCCGGCGTAGCGGTGCTGCCGCAGGCGATCATATCTACGTCAGCGGCGAGCTTGGCAGCGCGGCCTTTGCGCTGGAGATGCTGAAATCCGGACGGACTCCCCACCCGGATTGTCTTGCCCGCCTGCTGCGACCGGTTCCGAGAATCGAACTGGGTCTATCACTGCGCGGGATCGCAAGCGCCATGATCGACATCTCTGACGGGTTGCTTGGCGACCTTGGCCACCTCCTTGACGCCGGCAACGTCGGCGCCCGGGTCGATATCGATGCAATCCCGTTCCATGAACGACTGGGTACGGAGTGCGACCCCGCGCAGAAGTGGCGCTGCATATTGAGCGGCGGAGACGATTACGAACTGTGTTTTACCGTCCCGCCTGCAAAACTGCAGGAACTGGAGCGGATCGGGACGCCGGTTTACCGTATCGGCGAGATCCTGGCAGAAAAAGAGCTGCGCTGTATCCGCAACGACGGTACCAAGTACGTCCCGGGCCAGGCCGGGTATGTGCATTTCTAATCTGCTTGACCGTTCCCTTCTTTCGGCTTAACCTGTCCCTGTCACCATTTAGTAGGCCCGTTCGTCGGGTCTTCTGCTGAATACAATAGCCTGTAGTTCCGACAAGGGGTCGCTCCCTGCGTCTGGTAAATAAGCAGGATCGTCTCGTAATACCTACTAGATGGTGACAAAGGCCCGGCACCATTATTGCCTGGCGCCATTCACTGTTTACTTGGAAAACGGGCGTGTGCGTTAATTTAGAACAGACGGATAAAGTCTCTGTTGTGATAGCGAGTTATAACTCCTCTGCCTACATAACAAGAGCGATTCATTCCGTATTGAGCCAGAATTACGCCGACATAGAAATTATCATTGCTGATGATGCATCAACCGACAATACGTGTGCGTTGGTAAGCCAGTTGGATGATCCTCGGATAAAATTAATCTGTCTGCCGGCGCATCGTGGGCAGGCGACAGCCCGGAATACAGCCATTCGCGCGGCTACAGGCCGATATATTGCTTTTCTTGATTCTGACGATTACTGGTTATCTGATAAATTGACGGTACAAATCAGGAACATGAAGGCTCGGCGTGCTGTTTTTTCCCATACTAATTACTGGATTAAATGGGAAGATGAGGATTCTGAAACCCTGTTTGAAGTACCGGAAAAAATAAACAGCGATTATCTGCTAACACATGGCAATATCATAAATACATCCAGCGTGGTCTATGATGCCGGCATACTGGGTAAAATCTACATGCCATGTTTTCCTCTGGCAGAAGATTATGCCACATGGTTAACACTACTAAACCAGTTCTCCTGTAGATCAGTATTGGGGGTTTGTCGTAATTTGACTTATCGTATCAGGCGGCCTGGTTCACTCTCTTCACGTTGGGTGATCATGCGCTGGTTTCATTTGAAGGTGTATCTGGACATAAAGAAATTGTCTCTGATGAGGTCATTGTATTGCTTTTTTATTGTTCAACTACGGAGTATTTACAAACGTGTGGAAAAAATCATCAGCCCGTCGCGACGCGCCGGTTGATTTTCTTATCGTTGGTACGGCCAGGGCCGGGACTACCACTTTGTTTGAAACGCTAAGGAAACATCCTGATATTTTCATTCCCGCACGTAAAGAGTGTCGATATTTTTCTGCCTTAAGTGGGGAGTTTGCCGGACCTGGACCACAATTTGCAAAGACGGTTATTCGAACCCCGGAGGAATATAGAGAATTGTTCTGTCAAGCAAAATCAGGCCAATTGCGCGGCGATATTTCACCAGAATATTTGTATTATTGCCAAAATGCCGTCCCCAAAATTCTGGCAGAGACTCATGAGCAGTTCCCTATTATTATCGTTTTGCGAAATCCCATAGACAGAGCTTATTCCCATTATCTTTTTAACATTCGTCAGGGATGGGAATCCTTGAGTTTTGAAGATGCCATTAAGCAGGAGCCGCTACGCAAGGCGGAAAACTGGCCGTGTGGCTGGTTCTACGTTGAGCGGGGATACTATGCCAACCAGGTGAAGGCTTACACGGATGTATTTCCCCGGGTATTGATACTGTTATTTGAGCGGGATGTCATCACTGGGCTGGCGGGCGATAAGATATTGACGTTTTTGGGGTTGGGGGCGCAGCCGGGTGGCAAGAGAAATATCCATGTCAATGCGGGCGGCTATCCTAAACATCGGCGGCTGCATCGTTGGCTGACGAACGAGGACGGGGTGGTTAGAAGGATCAAGAACGTCGTCAAGAAAACGCCATTATATGATAGCTCACTACGAGTCTATCAAAGACTGCTGGAAGCCGATCTGAAAAAAGTAGATATGAAATCAGGTACCAGATTGATGTTGAAAGAAAGGTTCGTTGAGGATGTTGACCTGTTAGCAGCGCAAACCCATCTCC
>VYCZ01000438.1 GCA_009843675.1 Gammaproteobacteria bacterium
TTCTCGGAGTCCGCGGGGGCGGGGGTCTGGGTGGGCTCGGTGGCAGCGGGGCCGCCGCTGCCGACGTCGGCCTGCACGTCTTGCAGCAGCCGGAGCTCCTCCCGGAGCTGCGCCTCGCGGGCCTGGTACACCGCCATGATGGGGTCGTCAATGAGTGAGAAACCCGTCTGCAGGGCGTTGTCGCGGTCGCGGGCCAGCTGCTCCAGGTCCGCGCGCACGTCCTCAATCGTGCGGGTGGCCGCGTCAGCCAGGTCGTCGGCAATCTCGTTAATGCGCGCGGCCAGGCGCCCGGTGAACGTGGTGCCGTTCCCGCCGGCCTCGTTCAGGCGGCCGAAGAACAGGGTGAAGGAGTTGCCGAGCCGGGCCAGGGCGCTGCCGACCGTCTTTTCCACCTGCTGGAACTGCTCGTCGGTGGCCTCACCGGAGGCCAGCAGGGCATCCAGCAGCAGCTGCGCGGTAAGCTGGCCCTCGGCGCCCAGTTGCCGGATGTTGGCGCGGGTCACGTCGATGTCTATCTGGCCGCGCGCCCGCAGGATTTGAAAGCCGGTAATCAGGCCGTTGGAAACGCCCAGCAGCTGCTCCATGACGGAGCGCAGCTCATCGCCCTGGAGTCGGCCCGACGCCAAGCCCTGGGCGAACTGGTTCAGGCCCGCCTGGGCGGCCTCGAAGGAATCGCCGCCGATGGCCACCTGCTTGTTCAGGATCTCGGTGATGCGCAGCAGGTCCGCCTGGCTGTGGGTGGTGTTCTCGGCCGAGAGCGCCAGCCGGTTGTAGAGCTCCGCGTTCGCGCTGAACAGGGTGTCGGTGTCCTGGGAGACCTGAAACAGGCGCTGCCGGACGGCTATCAGCTGTGACTCGGACTGGGTGACCAGGCGCACCCGGTTGTTGATTTGCGTATAGGTGTCCGCCGTGTTGACCAGCACCCCGGCCACCCGGCCGGCGGCGTACAATGCGGCCGTGGCCGCGGCGGCGTAGCCGAGCAGCCGGCCCCGGGCGGTGGCCGCGGCGTCCGCATGGCGCCGGGTGGCGCCGGCGGCCTCGGCGGCGGCGGCGCCCTGGTTGCGGGCGCTCGCGGCCGCCCCGGTGGTGGCCGCGGCCTGCTGGCGCGCGGCCCGCGCACTGCGGCGCATGGCGGCGTTGGCGGCCTGGTTGCCGGTGGCCTGGCGCCGGGCCGCGTTGCCTGAGCGGTCGATGGCGCCGGAGAGCCGGTCCACCTGGCGCTCGGCGCCGCGCACCCCCGCCTCGAAGCCGCGGCTGTCGGCGGTCAGCTGGAGGGACAGCCTGAGATTATCGACCATGGCTTACTCGCCCGTGTCGGCCAGTTGCAGCAGGGCGGCGGCGATCACGCTCAGCTGCTCCAGCAGCCGCTCGTCCGGGCGGATATCGAGCCAGCGGCAGACTGTGTCGGCCTGGCGGAGGTCGATGCCGGCGAGGGCGCCGGACGGGTGGCGCAGCAGGACGGACGGCGCGCCCAGGGTGAGGATGCGGAGGGCGTCATGGTTGCCTGGCAGCACGTCACAGTGTATGCCACTCCACCAGGCCAGAGTGGCCGCGCTCAGTTTCCCTCGACGCGTTCTCCGCCGAGGATAGCATCGATGTAAGCCTCGACCACGGCCTTGCGCAGGCGCGGCTTTTTCGTGAGCTGATCGCGGGCGGCCGCGCTGAAGGGCAGGGTTTTCCCGGCGCGGTCCAGCAGGTCATCCCAGCCGATGAGGACGCGCTGGAGCAGCGCGATGTCGGATTTCGGCTCCTTGAATATCGCGTTAAGCTCATCCTCGTCAATCTCCAGGAACCGGGGGGTGAAGGTCTGCGCCACCGGGCCGTCCGGGGTCAGCATGGTCGCAGTCACGGGCCAGGTGAACTCGTTGGCCTCGTCGGGGGTAAGAAATGTCAATGGCATGGTGCTATACTCTGGTATATGTGGCGTGTCCTGCTTATCTCAGCCGTATTGTTGCTGCCCCTGGCCGGGGCCGCGCACGAGCCGCTGTGGGTGCCCCCCACGCCCGCGGCCGTGAACCCGTGCGAGCTGGCCCGGGTGCGCTGCCCCCTGGCGCTCCGGCGTATTTACGAGGCCCTGCGGCGGGCGCAGCTGGACGCCGATGAACCCGGTGTCGAGTACTGGCGCCGGCGCCTTGGCACCTGGTACGCCTATAACCGCGACTACCGCCGGCACCTGCATCCCCATCACTAGCGCCGCGTTGGCGGCTCCCGCCTTATCTGATTGCGTTTCGGCGTTACCTGGCACTCCGGACTCGCCCGGAATGATTGCAATTATCGGCACCTGGTACTGCCGGCCGCAAAAGCTGCTGCCTCGATTGATTGCACATTGGGGGTGGCGTTTGCGGTGATGCTCACCAGCGCCAGGAATAGGGGCAACAAGTGTCTCATTGCAGTGTCCTCTTGTCAGTCGTCGTCGTTAAAGGTGTTCAGTGGGTCCCGTCCCTAGGCATGTTCCCTGGATAACGCTGTCAGCCCGCCTGCCCGTTGATGTACAGCGGCGGGAAGCCTTCCTGCTTCGGCTCCAAAATCTGGCAGACTATCTGCGTCGGCTGCTCGGTATCCCTGGACTTCAGGGCCAGGGAGCCGGACGCCCGCACGTCGCAGCGCGGGGCGGAAAAGGTGTAGCCCTTGCCGTCCGCGGCGCTCTCGATGTAGCGGATGGCGGCGAAGACCTGCTTGGTCTCCGGGTTGACCTTGACCGCATCGACCGCCGCCGAGTCGGGCGTGAACGTCACCAGCACGATGTGGCCGTCATCGACCACGCCGGACTCCTTGAACCGGAACCGGCCGTTGGCGAGGTCCACCTCGTACTTGTCGGCGGTGATGGCTGTGTTGCCGTTGCCGTCGGTGCCGCCGTCCTTCATCTTGAGGTCGGCCTCCTTGACCGCCAGCGCGCCGGCCGGCCTGGCGGCCGTGACGCCCAGCTGGTGCCAGTACTCCGGGCTGGCCTTGCCGATCTTGATTTTTACGTCCGTCACCTTCGTGGTGTCCGCCGCCTGGGCGACGCTCTCGCCGGTGATAAAGAGGGCCAGGTTCGCCGGGAGGATGTCGTGCATGGTGATATTGAGCGTGCGGGTCACCCGGTTCACCACCTCGGTCAGCACCTCCGGCGTCGGGCCATCGCCCGAGTACACGGTGGTGGTCTCGGTCTGCACGTCCAGCGTGCCGCCTACGGTGTCGCCCAGGTAGCGCTCGCCCTGGGGCAGGCCGTCAGCGTCCAGCACGTCAATAAAAAACTCCCCGGCGCCGAGGATGATGTTGTTGGCATGGTTGTCTCTGGCTAACGTCATGATGTGCTCTCCAGTCGGGTTTCGGTTTCGTAGCGCAGCCCGTACCAGACGGCGCCGTCGTCGAGGTTGATGAGGTTGCCGCCGGCGTAGCTCAGCGGCTCCTTGTAGCCGTCCGGCGTAAAGCCCAGCAGGGCGGCGTGGACGGCCCGCTTGAGGGCCTCCAGGTCGTCGTCTTCGCCCCGCGGGCGGAGGCGCTGGGCCATGACCACCATGACCTGCTCGGTCACGGTCTGGTTGGTGCTGCCGTCCCGCATCCGGTTGGGGCCCGGCGCTTCGGCGTCCGGCACCACGTACAGCGTGTTGCGCTTGCTCTCGCGCTGACGCTGCAGGGCCTGGGCCATCTCCAGGGCGTCCTCGACGTCGACGTCCTTGACCTTGGACCGCAGCCTGTTGAGGACGTCGTTCAGCATCAGTACGCCGCCAGGTGGTCCCGGTCGAACACCGGCGCATCGCCGGCCACGACCACGGTGCCGGGGTTGTTGCTCGGCGCGTTCTTGAGCTGGGCGTCCAGCGAGATATCGCCGGAGGCCAGGCGCTCCAGCCACTTGTTGGCATCCTGCACGCGCTGGTAGCGCTCGGATTTTTCATTGCCTTGGGTGGCGCCGCCCAGCAGCCGCCACAGCACTATGTCGTTGCACAGGGTCTGGAGTTTGGCGGGCACGTTGGCCAGGGGCAGCCGGTAGCGGTTGGCCAGGTAGCCGTCGATGTCGCCGGAGGCATCATCAATGGCAGCCCGGATGATTTTCACTGCGCGCTGCGCCGCCGCCTGCAGCTCGATGACCGCCTCGGGCGGCATGAACGTCATGTCAGAGAGGTCGTCGGTCTCCTGCAGCAGGCCCCGCTGCTTCAGGACGCGCTCGAGGTTGGCGCCCGTGACCTTCACGGTCTGGGTCATGTTCGGGGTGGTGTCGGCAATCACGGCCGCCAGCACGGCGCCGTCGAGGTCCGTGTCGGCGGACACGGCCCGGGCCAGGTCGTCGGGTTCGACGCGATCCAGGACAGCGGCGGCGGTGGTGTACCTCATCTACGCCCCTGCGGCCAGGGCCTTGCAGGCCTGGTTGCGCTCGGCGGCGCTGACCGCCTCGTTGAGCCGGGACTCCAGGGCCTCCACGGTGGGGAGGCCGGCGGCGGTCAGTTGCTCCACCCGGGCCTCCTCGAGGATGGCGGCGCACGCCGCGCTGATGCGCTCGGCGCGTTGGGCCTCGTCCGTCTGCGGCGCCGGCGTATTCGGCGGCGGCGCCTGGACGGCCTCAATGTGCCCGGCGGCCAGCAGGGTGGCAGCGTCCTGCTCGTCGTCGAACTTGACGATGGCCCCTTCGGGCTGGACCCTGCCGTCCATGAGCAGCTGGATGTGCGCCCGGTACTGCATCAGGTGACGACCGCGCTGTACAGGTAACCGGCGGCGTTGCCGGCGATCACCGGCGTGTCCTCGGTGGTGACCGGGTAAATCCAGGAATCACAGGTGCGGTCGAACCAGGTCGGGGCCGACACCGGGTAGCCCCGGACGCGGTAGGTGTAACCGAAGGACGGCGTGCCCTGCATGGCGCTGCCGACTGCGGAGTAGGCCAGCACCGCATTCTTGCCCCAGATGTCATCGAAATCGCCGGCCTCGCCGGTCATGGCCGCGCCGACGATGACCTGGTCAACGTCGAAATAACTGGCCAGCTTGGCGAGGTTCACGCTCGGCGTGCGGCCCTCGGAGAGGCCCTCGACGTAGCGCAGGCGGTCCAGTATCCCTTTGTGGTTCTTCAGGGCCTTGAACACGGAATAACCGATGGCCAGGACGTTGGGCAGCATGCCGATCCCCTGGCGGATCTGGTCCTTGCCATTCTCCACCAGCTTGGCCGGTTCGGAGGCATCGTTGTCCCACCTGTCGGTCGCCTTCGCCAGCGCCATCTTGTTGGAGGCGCTGTAGTTGTCCGTGTCGGTCGCCAGCGTAGCCGCCTCCTGCTCAATCTGCAGCGAGACAATGTTCATGGTCTTCTCCGTCGCCCGCGTGCCGTAGTTGATGCCGGGCACCGCCAGGGCCTCTTCCATCTGCTCAATCGGCACCTGGCCGTCCAGCGCCCGCTGCACGCACACATAAGGCTGGCCGTCGTGCCCGAACAGGATGCGCTGGCGGCCGGCGCCGGGGGCGCGGATGCTGTCGTACTTGCGGAAATCATCGGCGGAAAACTCGATGATCTTCCCGCCGCGCTGGGCCACCATGACGATGGGGAACAGGCTGGGCCAGATATGCTCGGCGTTCATGTAGTCCCTGGACACGTTGGTCAGGATGAGATCGACGACCCGGGTCTGGGCCGGGGTCATCTGCGCCTGGTCGGCGAAATCAACTCTGGTGCGATCATTCATGTGTGTCTCCTGTTGAATTAGTATGCGGGTGGCGCCGGCAATCAGTTCGGAATCATCATCACCAGGATGATGTCCCCGGCGGCGGTGGCGGCCTCGAAGGCCCGGGCCACGGCCACCTCGTTGCCGGCCAGCTTCTTCGCCCGGCCGTCGTCTTCGGCCATGACGGCATCGCCCACGGCGATGGCCCCGGACGCTTCCACGGCCACCAGGCCCAGCACGTCCACGGCGGTGTACTCGCCGCTGGCGGCCGGGGCGCGGGTGACGCCCACGGCATTGTCGCCGTCGTTGGCCGGGTAGCTGCCGGCAATGGTGATGAAACGGCGGGCCGCAACGGCCTCGCCGGTCTTGATGGTCAGCGCCAGGGCTGGAATAGCGGCATCGGACATGGTCTCTCTCCCGGTGTCAAATCAGTGATCAGGGGCAGCTCAGTGGGCGACGGCCTGCAAGGCCTCGGTGTAGCTGCACTGGTTCTGCTCGGCGTAGTTCAGCGCCCGCTTGTGCACGTCGGCATGGCGCTGGTCAATCTGGTAGCCCTCGGGCACGTTCATGCGCATTATGCCGCCGTGGCGCTCGGGCGCAGCGTCCGGTCTGGCAAGCTCCCCGTAGGTGACCTCCGTCGGGCGCCGGGCCAGGAACTCCTTGAGCCAGTCCGCGGCGGCGGCCTGCTTGGTGGCGCCGTCCTCGTCGGCGTAGTTGACGGTGGTCTCCGCCGGCAGCGCGTCCAGGATGGCGATGACGCCGTCCTTGTCCCGGGGCAGGATTTTCCCGTCCGCGGCCAGCTGCTCGGCAAAATCGCGGATGCCGGCCTGCTTGCGCTCGGCCTCGGCGGTGGCGGCGGCCTGCTCGCGCGCATCGATAGCCTCGGCGCGGGCGTTCAGTTCGTCTTCTCTGGCTTGCAGTTGCTCTGCGGTCAGTGTGTCAGGCATAGTAGTCTCCTCAGCATACAGGCCGCTATCAGGCGGCTCATTCGGTCTAACGATGTTGTCAATGTCCCACGCGGGCAGTACCTCGTCCGCTTTCTCGATGGATTGCGACTCGATAATCCAGTCCCGCAACCCCCGCAGCAGGCGCTCCAGCACGTGGCCGCGCACCTCGCCGAACTCCACGGTGACGATGTCCTCCGCGCCGGCCTCGGCCAGCTCCAGCGCGGGCAGTCCCTTGATGACGGGCGGCGTGCCCCCCAGCAGCCCCACGTGGCGCAGGTAGTAGCCGTCCGGCGCCGGGTTCTCGGCGACGCCCGGGCGGTAGAACGAGGCGGACACCTTGCGGTAGCTGCCTGCTTTGACAGCTTCCACCAGGGCCTCCTGCACCTTCACCGGCTGCGCCGTGACCAGGCTGGTCTCTTCGTCGTAATTGAGCGATGACACCCAGCCGTAGGCCGGGGAATCGTGCTTCGGGTGGCCCAGCACCAGGGGCGCCTCGTGCAGGGCCGGGTCATAGGCCGCGACCGCGCCGCGCACCCGCTCCTCGGTCATCTCACCGCTCTGGCGGCCTACTCGAAATATCGCAAGGGCCTTGGTCATGGGCGTATTAACACATATTTATGTGACACGGGTAGGGAATCCGTGTCAATTTTTAATCTCCAGGCGGCAGCGGGCGTAGGTTTCGAACTCCACCAGGCTCTCACAGCGGCCGTTCATGTCGCACGCCACGGCCACACACCAGGCGTGCCGGTCGTGCCCGGCCACGGCGTCCAGGTAGCCGGTGAAGCAGGCGTGCACCTCCGCCTGCCCGCTGAAATGCTCCATGCAGAGTTCCAGCGCCCGCAACTCCTCACCGCCGTGCGCCCGCGCCAGGGCGCCGCACAAGAGCAGCAGGACCAGGAGCGCCGGCCTCATGTCAGGTCTCGAACTGGTGCTCGGCGACCCGCAAGCCCGGCGCGCCGGGCAGTCCTGTGCGCACTTTTTCAGCGTCCGAGTGCCGGCAGAAACGGACCGCCAGGTACGGGTTGAACGAGAGGTGGGCGGTCCCGCGGTGGATCCCCGTCAGGTACACCACGGCGCCGCCCTGGATCACCCGCTCCAGCAGAAAACATTTCACGTTATCAACCCCTCCGCCAGCAGGTATTGCACGTTGGCCTCGTGCTGCGCCTGGATGTCGGCCTTGTTCTGGCCGTGGTAGGGCACCGCCAGGCGCTTTGCCACCAGGTACTCGCTGACGCGCCGGCCGTCGGCGTCCACCAGGTCGCCCATGGGCCGCCCGTATTTGCCCTTCTCGTATTGCTCGGACAGGAAATACACATCGCCCCGTGCGTGGGCCTGGTTGACCCAGTCCACCACGGCCTGCTTCGCCAGGTAGCCGGCGGCCTTGTGCGCCGGGCGCTTGTCCCGCAGCTCCGGGGTGTCGAAGCCGTACAGCCGCACGGTGAAGGTCTCATGCTGGGTGAAGTCCAGGTACGCGGTGCGCTCAAAGCCCAGGTCCACCTGGATGCGGTACTGCACCTCGGCGCCGCAGGTGTAGGTGTCGCCGTCGTACAGGCGGAAATCGAACACGCGGTAGCGGTACTCTTCCGGCTTGGCCAGGATGTCTGTTTTCATGTGAGCTTTTCCGCGAGTTCGCGCCAGTGCTTGCCGGTGGATTTGGACTTGCCGTAACGCTTCGCCCGTTGCGCCAGCCAGCCGGCGGTGGCGTCCGTCAGCGCCGGGGCCGGGGCCGCCGCGCCGGGCAGGCCCAGCGGCGGCGAGGGCCGGTCCAGGTGTCCCTCCTGCGTCACGCCGAAGGCGTTCTCCACCCAGGTAATCCAGCGCACGGCAATCTCCAGGGCGGTGCGGAAGCGCACCACGCGCAGGGCATGGTTGCCGGCGGCCCCGTACACGGTGCCGCTGGTAATCATCAGGTGGCGGAAGTTGGTGGACTGCACCGGCTCGCGCCAGTTGTTCATGTCGGGCCGGGTCCGGTCGTCCGGGTGGCGGCCGTAGTCATACAGCCGCAGGCCGTCCTCAAAGTCATCCCGGAGGAAGTGCGGCAGGTCGTCGCGCTCGGCGCAGATCCCCGGGCTGCCGGCGCGCACCATCTTATCCAGGAACAGCTGGCCGTCCACGCCCCACTCAATGGTCGGGTTGGCCGGTACCCGGCACAGTTGCCAGGCAAACGAGGCGTTGCCTTCAATGGCCCAGGCGTTGCCGCTCGGCTGCGGCGCCACCTGGCGGCCCATGAACTCGAACGGGTCCGGCAGGCCGGACAGCACGTCCACCTTGTCCTCGGGCAGGTGCGCCTCGGCAAAGCCCACCGTCTGGTAGCGCGGGCGCAGTTCGGGGTCGGCGGCGCAGATCTCATCGATGAGCGCCTGGGTGTCCACCGGGTGTAGCCAGCCCAGGATGGGAGCGGTGGCGTCCTGCTGCCGGTCAATCTCCAGGCCCCGGGTGATGTGTCTGGGGAGGCCCTGCGGAATAGTGAACCAGGGCAGGTCCGGCGGCGCCACGGCCAGCTTGCGGCGGACGTCGGCCAGGGCCGGGGGGATCCAGTTGAATTTGCTCATATCAGTCTCATGCTGTGCCTGCGTTGTATTGCGT
>VYCZ01000117.1 GCA_009843675.1 Gammaproteobacteria bacterium
TAGAAGTAAACGTGTCTGTTTGTCTTTCTTTTGCTTTTCGTGTTTTATACGCGCTATCACGCTTAACCGCGCACTCCCAGGCTTGAGATGACGACCTGGTTGGCGGTTTAAGACCCCCAGTAAGTAAGTATTTTCCAGGCAGATTAATCATGGTATGCTGTACGCAAATATTCTTGAGGTGGATAAAAAATGTCAATAAATGGCGCCGCGTCTTCAGCAGCAACCTCACTGGTGACGCTCGCCCGCCTGCCGGCGGCAAAGTGCGTTCAACGCGTCCATTGACGTAATACCCGGGCCTGGTTATCTTCAGCAACGTGCGCAGTGGTCAGTTTCGAACAAGCCTGTAGTGATACTGAAAGGGCCGCAGAAGCGGCGCGGAAGTCCGCCGGCGCCGTAGTCTCACAGGCGCGCGCGTTGGCGAAAGCCGCGCAAACCGGCAACGTGGCAAGCATCAAGCGCTGCCGGGAGAAGTTGAATGAGGCTTTGACGGCGCTCCGGCAAGAGGTCTCGAACGCTGGTTCCTGCTGGCCGTTCTCGGACGAGGAAGAACAACTGCTCTTCGGTGCACAGTATACCGACGCCATCAAAACCTTTGCAGACGCAAAGGGGTTGAGGATTCAGGAACAGGACGAACTCTTGATCTCCTATCCGTCCATTGTCAGGATACTTCCGGCGGAACGTGCGGTGAGAGTGGATAAAAAAAGAGTTTTAACGGCAAGGCCCTCGTATCTTGTTGACCTGCTGCTTGCGAACCAGAAAAAATCCAGTGGCTTTCCCCCGCAACGCTTTCTCGAGTCTTTGTACAGCGTTTACACTGATATTGTGGACAGATCATCTTCAGACCCCTTGGCGTCGGGGAGCGGGAGCGTGGTGCCGCTTGCCAGGATCTATAAACTGATGACGGCGCTCCCGGGCGCTGCCCGGGACTATGATCGCAGTGACTTCGCCCGCGACCTGTACATACTGGATTCGAACGGGCCGCATCGCACCAGGAATGGCGCCACGGTTTCTTTCCCTTCATCTACCGGGACCCGCAGGCGTTCCCGCGACCTGTTCTCCTTCATCGGGCCGGAGGGCGATAGCGCCGAGTATTATGGAATCCGCTTCAGCGGGAGCGACGGATGACCCAAGCTATCCCGGTCGCCGACTGGGTGCGCCATATAGACCGGGAGTACTTATCGACGTTCATCACGGACGGCGGCGGCGCCGTCAAATTCGCGGTAATTGCGAGCGAACGAATGCCGGATGTTGCAAGGAAGCTGCAAGCCCTTTGCACAGAGCAGGAGCGCCTGTTTTTGGCGTTGGATGCGCTCACGTGTCGCGTCCATATGCCCCAGGACCTCTTTTTCAGGCTGGCGGCTCAGGTCGATTGGCAGCTCCTTGCGCGCCGCGTGGTGCTGCGCCTGTTATCGAAGCAAGCCTATCGAGTCGATGGTATCGACCCGAACGGCACGGCCAACGTCATCGACGCGGTCGCCCGCGCCAACGGTATTGAGGCGCAGTCCGTCCTGTTCGAATTGAGGCCGGCCCTGGAGCGCGAGGTCACCAGGAATGCAAACATGGCCAAGGCCTTTCGGGTGGCCATGACCCATCTCTGCCATTTCGAGAGGGAGCGCGCGGCAACGGGCGAGTATGCCGGACAGCCGCTGCTGGACTGGCTGACAGGCGCCAATGCCCGTATCAGCAATATCAAGCCGTTCCATATCCACACGCCCATCAACCGCACTACTGCGCGTTATTTCATCGAATCGGCCCTTTATTGGGTACGTTACGCGGGATATTCAGGTACGCTGATTCTGCTGGACAACACCCGCGTCACCCTGCATCGCAACCCGAAGGACGGGAAGCGCTACTATACACGGGCGATGACCATAGAACATTATGAGCTGCTCAGGGAGTTTATCGATGACGCGGACCGTTTGCCGGGAACCTTGCTGGTGGCGTTGACCGATTACACGTTCGTCGATGAGCAGTCGCTGCGAGGCTGGGGCATCTACCCCGCGCTTCGCACCAGGGTGATGGATGACGTGCGCGACAGGAACATCGCCAATCCGGTGGCGGCCCTGGTGCGGCTCGCATAGGGCGCGGAACCAGTGACTGCCGGCGCAGACGAAAAACTTGCCGCCCGGCTGGCGGTGGAAGCCTTGCGCAACGGCGTGCCGAACAGGGAGGCTGTGCGCGCATTGGGCTGCAACCAGCCGCAGGCAGAAGAGCATTTCAGCCGCATGCTGGATGGCGTAGCGGACGTTCCAAGCCGGGAGGCAGGTTCCCGGGGAATGCTGGTTTCCGGGGATTTCGGCTCGGGAAAATCCCATCTCCTGGCGCACCTGGAGCACCTTGCGCTCTCCCGCGGCTTCGTTTGCAGCCGGGTGGCTGTCAGCAAGGAAACGCCTCTCTATGACCTGGGGAAGGTATTTACCTCAGCCATGGAAAATGGCCGGATTCCCGACCGGCGGGGACGCTTTATCGAAGAGCTCGCGTTATCCATGGAACCGGCATCCGAAGCCTGCACGGCCTTTTCCCGCTGGGCCGACGGCGCTGCTGCCGACGGGCTTTTGAACATGATCTTTCCCGCCAGCCGGATCGTGCATGAGCGTTCGGGGGACCTGGAGCTCAACAGCGAGATCGAATCCTTCTGGGCGGGAGACCGGATACTGATCTCCAGGCTCCGTAACGGGCTGAGACAGGTTGACCAGTTGCAATACTATAAGTTTCGTGCGCCGAAACCCGCTGACCTGCCGGTGCAGCGATTGCGCTTCACCATCGAATTAATCAAAAGCGCCGGCTATCGGGGTTGGGTTGTGTTTCTGGATGAAATAGAGTTGATCGGTTCGTATTCCATATTGCAGCGGGGTCGCTCCTACGCGGAAATTGCGCGCTGGATGGGGCGCGCCCAGGGAGAAAGTTATCCCGGCCTAGTCGTAGTCGGCGCCGTGACGGAGGATTTTGCCTCTGCCATCATCAGCCCGGACGGGCAGAAGAAGGATAGTGACTACGTTCGCCCGAGACTTGAACAGAGCGCAAAGTACAGCGTAATCAGCGCCCGCGCCGAGATCGGCATGCGGCTGCTGGAACGGGACTGTCTGACCCTTGAACCGCCCAGTGACGATACCGTGAAGGCTGCCGTGGAAACATTGCGTAGTTTGTACAGCAGGGCTTACGACTGGCAACCGCCGCCTTACGCTGCGACGGCCGGGGGCGCGGGCTTCCAGGGACGGATGCGTTACAAGGTGCGCGCCGCCATCAACGAATGGGACCTCAGCCGGCTGCACCCGGGCTACCGGCCCGACACCGAGTTCGAGGATTTCACCACTCCGTATGAAGAAGACGGCGGCCCGGAGAGCGCAACCGGTGACGAGCCGGGTTAGCCCGCAGTTCTCACCAGGCGCGGGCGCATCGCCTGGTGAGAGATGCGGGCGGGAATACGCTTCCTGCGGATTCAGGTGAGCATTTGACGTGCCTGTTCCCTTCCACGACACAAGTGGAGCCGGGAGCCCCGGCGCGGTCGGATGGTTGCGATTTGTCGGCGAACAGGATGGCCGGGGCGTTCGCGCCGCCTTGTTCGAGACCTCGGCGCGGGGAGACCCCTTGGGATTCAGCTTCGGGTTCAGCTTCGACCGGATGGAGCATCAGGGCGCCGCGGGTGAGAGCGCTTCGATGTCCCTGGCCAAATCCTTGTTCCGGTCGTCCACGACGACGCCGGCCTTGCTGTTCGGCCTGGCGGATGAGATGCCCTCGCGCGACTTCGACGCCTTGCGTGTCGGATTGCCCTTGTGCCGCGTTCACCCGGCAACGGCAGCGCGCAAGGACGCCGTATCAGGTGGGACGCGCGAGGGCCTTCGGATGCACTGGGTAACAGGTCCTCCCGCATCGGCATCGAGCGCCGGCCGGATTCTCGCCGGGATTATGCAGTGGGATGACCCGTTTGAGCCGTTGGAGCGGGCTGCCAGGGGGCTGGCGGAAGCATTTACCGATCCCCGTGTCCGGGCATTGACCGCAATCTCCGGGTTGAGAACAGTGATCGCGTTGCCGCCTCGCCTCGAGGATAACGGGATGCAGGCAGCGCCCGAGCCGGCAACCCCCGCGTCCGGACCGGTGGCAGTTTTGCAAGAACGCGCTGAACCCGGACTGGCCGAACGGCTGTGGGCGGTGCTTGCGCTGCCGCATCCGGTTCTTCTGCCGTCTCCTGCGCCAGCGGACAGGCAGCTGGAGTGGCCCTGCGCACTCATGCCGTTCCAGCGCGACGGCGTCCGAGCTTTGGTCGACCTGGATCGGTTGTTACTGTCGGACGATATGGGCCTGGGCAAGACGGTGCAGGCCATTGCGGCGTTGCGGGTTCTCAAGGTGAGGGGAGAAATCGGGTCATGCCTCGTGGTAGCTCCGGCCGGTGTGCTGGACCAGTGGCGGCGGGAACTTGCGCGCTGGGCGCCGGAGCTTAGCGCAATCATTATCCGCGGGTCAGCGGATGACCGGGCATGGCAATGGAGGGCCGGAACGGACGTTACACTGGTCAGTTACGATGTCATGCGCTCGGACGCGGGGTTGCTTGCAGCGTGCCGGGCGCCTGCGGGAGTATGGGACGTGGTCGTGCTCGATGAGGCGCAGAAAATCAAGAATCGCAACGATACGAGCGAGGCCGCGAAGAATATCCCAAGGACGCGATCATGGGCGTTGACCGGCACTCCCATCGAGAACGACGAAGAGGAACTTGCATCCATCATGGAGTTTGTTGACCATGACCAGGGAATGCCGCGCAAACGCTATCGCCCCGGCGCTTCGTTGCAACTGCGGCATGCTGAGTTGCAGTTGCGGCGCAGGAAGGAAGACGTACTGGATGACCTCCCGCCGAAGCTGGAAACCAGGTTGACGATCCCCCTGCACCGGGAACAGCGGGAGAGTTACGAAAAGGCCGAGTGCGAAGGGATCGTTTACCTGCGCTCGCTTGGCGCGGAAGTTGGTGTCAGGCACGTGCTGGAGCTGGTTACCCGGTTGAAGCAAATCTGCAATGCCGACCCCAGGACCGGCGTGTCCAGCAAGCTGGATGACATCGGGGACCGGCTGGGGACACTGACGGCCCGGGGCCACAAGGCCCTGGTTTTCTCCCAGTACACGAGCAATACCTCGGGCGTGGCGGCTGCGGCCAACCACCTGCGGGCGTTCAACCCGCTGACCTTGACAGGGGATATGCCGGCGGAACACCGTTCGGACGTTATTAACCGCTTCAAGGCCGAAGAGACTCACAAGGCGCTGCTCATATCATTACGGGCGGGCGGCCTCGGCCTTAACCTGCAGGAAGCATCCTACGTATTCCACCTGGACCGCTGGTGGAACCCGGCCATGGAACGGCAGGCCGAAGACCGGACGCACCGCATGGGCCAGACAGTCAAAGTGAACGTGATCAAGTACACCTGCGAGGATACCATCGAAGAGCGTATCGACCGGATCCTGGAACGCAAGCAGGCATTGTTCGACCGGCTGGTTGATGACGTGTCGATGGACCTTTCAACACGCATGAGCCGCAAGGAACTGTTGGGGCTGTTCGGCCTGGAGTAAGGTTTTGCGCGGTTTTGCAATTGCCACTACTCAATGAGATGCAGCTGCGCATCCCCGGCAGCCAGTGGGTTGGCAACCGGTTACTTGCGTCAGGGATGATCTGGTTCAGGTGGCGCGGCCTGTTGTAATTCGATCCAGTGTCTATTCAATTTGATTTGTTTCTGCACAGCGCCGACGTGGTCGCGGAGAACGAACTACGCGAGGCCCTGCTTGCGCGCAACGCCAGCGAGGCGCAACAGAGGCTTGCAAAACTCAGGGCGCGTAACCCCGACCACAAAGCGCTGAAACCCGCCTCCACGATGATTGATGCATTGCAGGCAGCGCAGCCGCAGGATTCAAGCGCTGCCCTGGAGCAGTTGGACAGGCTGGAACAGGCATGGGCACCGGCAGCAGAAACCCTGTTCGGTATGGACGGGCAGAACATCCTGGCGCCACTCTGGCGCGCGGCCGGGCTGGCGCTGGAAGGCGTCTGGTTTGATCCTGACCAACCATGCCGCCATGCAAGTCGCGCTTATTTGGCATGCGGGGACTGGACATCTGTCCTGCGCGTAATACAGGCTGAGCAGGATTGTGAAAAGCAGCCTGTTTTGCTTGAACGGATGGCGCAGGCGCTCTGGCAGATTCACCGGACGGCGCAAGCTGTTGAGCGCTGGTTCAGGTTGTGTTGGCTGGCGCCGGCGTATTTCGAGAAGTTGATAAAGAACGGACATATTACCGCGTCGTTATTGCGGGAACATTGGAATACATTCATCAACACTGACATGGAACCTGAGCTGACCACGGCATGGTATCCCGCCTGGGTGTTGCTGCATGAACCGGGACTGGCCAGGTCCGTAACGGGTTGTGGCGCTATGACCGGCCCGGAACGGGCGTTTAACCTGGTTAAAGCGTTGCTGTCGAGTGACGATGAACAACTGGCGTTACGCCAAGAACTCCGGGACCTTCATCCGGGATTGTTTCATTATTACCTGCATAATCGGGCACAGCTGTTATAAGTAGCGTCATAAATCGCACCCCGTCCGTCATTCCTGCCTCCTCCCGTCATTCCCGCGCAGGCGGGAATCCAGTAGACAACAAAACTCCTTATAATGAATGTTCGCTTAATGGATTACCGCCTGCGCGGGAATGAAGGGAGGCGGCGGGAATGACGGGAGGAGGCAGGAATGACGAACCATGATCGGCATCATTATTATTTATGTCATTGTGTATAGATGTTATCCTTTGACTACCCATGAGCATCATCACAGAAAAACGTTTGCGCTCCATGGCGGACAGCGCCAGGTTTCAGCGTGGGCAGGAATATCATCAGCGCGGCGCAGTGATCGGCTTGCGTCAATACCGCGGCCGGGTCAGCGCCACCGTGGCGGGCAGTAGGGATTATAAGGTGAGGTTATGGGAAGAGGATGGAACACTGAAGTTTGAATGCAGTTGTCCCGACGGCATGGACTATGCCTTCTGCAAACATTGCGTGGCGGTGGGACTGGCGTTGCTGGCGGAAGCTGGAAGCGAAGGCACTGGCAGCAATAAATCCACCGGGAAGACGTCCCGGAAAAAAGCCCGCCAGGACATTACTGCCGAAGACATCCATGCCTGGCTGGAACAACAGGATGCTGGCACACTTGCCGACCTGCTGGTGGCACAGGCAATGGACGACCAGAACCTCTACCGGACACTGCAACTGAAGGTGGCCGGGGCTATCGGGGGAGATGCCAATATCTCAGCCGTCAGGCAGGCGCTTGGCGAGGCCATACTGCCCGGCTATTTCATTGAATACCATGATGCTTATGAGTATGCCGGCACTGTCAGCACCGCTATTGATGCCGTAGAGGACCTGCTGCACCAGGGTCAGGCCGAGGCGGTCATCGAGTTGACCGAGTTTGGCCTGCATAAGGCGGAAGAGGCCATGGACAACATTGACGATTCCAGCGGTCACATGCACCTTATTCTTGAGAATCTGCAAGCCTTGCACCTGGCAGCGTGCGAAGCCGCAAACCCCGACCCGCAGGCCCTGGCAGAACGGCTGTTTGAATGGGAGTTGACAGGGGAATGGGAGGTTTTTTCAGGAGCCGCTGCCCGGTACGCCGGCGTGCTCGGCGAACGCGGTTTGAAAAGGTATCGTGAATTGGCTCAGGAGGAATGGCGCAAGCTCAAACCCCTGACTCGCGCCGCCGGGAAGCCGGCAGATTATAAAGAGTCCTACCGGCGTCGCGGGATAACACACATCATGCAGACACTGGCGCAGCAGACCGGGGACGTGGAGGACCTGGTAGAGGTGTTGCGCCACGACCTGTCTGAACCTTATTCGTTCCTGAGGATAGCCGAGGCTTACAAGAAGGCAAAGAAATACAATAATGCCCTGGAATGGGCCGAGCGCGGGATCAAGACCTTCCCCGATACGCCGGATTCCCGTCTGCTGGAATTTACCGCCGATGAATACCATCGCCGGAAACGCCACGACGAGGCCGTGGGTTTGATCTGGCAGCTGTTCACCGACCGCCCCGGCCTGGAGCAGTACCGTCAACTCAAACAACACGCAAGCCGCGGCAAACAGTGGCCGCACTGGCGCCAGCAGGCCATGGACCACCTGCTTGGACTCCTGGAGAACAAACCGGGACAAAAAAAGCCCTCAGGCAATTTTTATTTCAGTTACGCTTACGGGCCCCGTTCCGTGCTGGTGGAGATACATCTGTGGGAAGACAACGTGGACGCGGCCTGGGAACTGGCGCAGGGCGGCGAGCTGCACGAGGGGCTATGGTTGGAACTGGCGGACAAACGCGCACAACAACATCCCGATGACGCGATCAGGATTTACCGCCACCAGGTTGAGTCCGCCGTCGGCCAAACCAAAAAAAACGGTTACTCAGAGGCCGTCCGTTACCTGCAAAAGATCAGGACCCTGATGACACAATCCGGGCGGGAAAAGGATTTCAGCAGCTACCTGGAGACAGTTCGTGCCACGCATAAGAGAAAGCGGAGTTTCATCGCCATGATTGAGAGGCTGTAACGCCGCACACGGAATGTGGTTGCCCTGATGCGTTTATCTACCGGAGGTTGACATGGCGCGCGCCCCCATACTCCTCCCGCGCAAGTGGGAGGCCAGTCAAGTACTGTGTCGCGCTTCCGGCGACTCATTGAAACAGGCGTGTTACATTGCGTGACCTGAGCCCATGGTTGGGCCTTGTCCGTGCTCTCAAAAGTTAAAAACTTTCCAGAGGATGGCCATGGTAAAGGCCAGATTAAAACCAATCATCCAGCCCTGCAGACTTTGGGCAGCCTTGAGTTCGTTAATATCGGCCGTGGTTGCCAGGTTCTCAGAAGACAAGGCTTCCGCTGCTGCCCGCGCCTTGTCATCCGGTACGCCTGCGGCGCGAAACGCATCATAGACTTCGGAAATCATTGTGCTCATAGTTGTTCCATTTTAAGACAGAAGAGGTGATGGGGCAATTAAATATTACAGAATGAGTCTGAAGAGAGAGTTGACAACCTTGGCGGGAGAGCGTAGATTGCAGTTATGGGCGGAAGCGAATCAGCTTCCGGACCTGGAACGTAACGTTAAACTTAAAAGGAGGTAACCCTTATGAG